>JAKASW010000308.1 GCA_021818875.1 Bacteroidota bacterium | reverse complement strand
CCGCTTGCGGTCGAAGCTGCAGTCTCGAAGGCGGTGTGGAATACAGGAACACCTGCTGCTGAAAACGGTACAGGGCCGTCTATGACGGACCAGCAGCACGCAGGTATCACAACGATCGTCTTTCTCCCCAGCGCTTTAAGCACGTACCGCATTGTAAGCGTTGCACCACATCCGGGGCAGGCAAAGTGACCTGGCGAAAGGATTTCATCAGGCGGTAACTCGTATTTTATTTGTCCCATGACGGTAAATCCTAAAATATAAATTGTGAACTACCACCGGCAAAGCCGGTGGTTTCTGAAAAGGATATATGTCCAACAGATCTTGTCATTCAAGAAATTCAGCATCTCCAACCGAACTCACCCCGTCCCCTCTCTTTCGAAAAAGAGGGGAGAAAGGGGTGAGTTCGACTGGCGAAGCCATCTTCCCATCACCACTGCCATAGGTAGTGTTTTTCTGTCGCTAACTAAGCAAATACAAACGATCAATACGGAAATTAGCATGCTCATTTCCGTCCAGTATCATTCGAAAGTGTTAATGCATTTTGCTCAGCAATCGTTTTCTCGGTTTTCAGTCCGATCCAAACCGCCTCTGTTTCAGGCGCATCATGGTTCATCATGTATGAAAAAATCTCCTTGATGGTATCGGGTGTAATGTCTCGCCCACCGAGTCCCGCAATGAACCCGAAAAGTCTCGGATGGACATTTGAATTGTATAGCGAGGCTTTCGTTTCCTGGTAGATTATTCCACTTGCCCCGAATGAAAAATTCCGGTCGAGCACACCGATCTTTCCGACCCTATGAGCAAGTGATTGCATCTCATCGAGGGGAAACGGCCTGAAAGCCCTGATTTTTGCCAGGCCTACCGGGAAACCCAGGACTCTCAATTCATCGACAGCGATTCTTGCAATGCTTACGGCAGTTGCCGAAGTCGCGAGAACAATTTCAGCATCTTCCGTCCGATACTCTTCGACGAGTCCACCGTAATTCCTTCCGAACAATCGCGAGTATTCCGTGTCGACCTCTCTTATAACGGTCCGTGCATCATTCATCGCACTGTCCAGCTTGTATCTCATTTCCATGTAACCATCGGGACCGATCATTGCTCCGAATGCCCGCGGGTCATTCGTGTCTAACTTGAACGATGCTTTTCTCGCCGGGAGAAACGCATCGACGACCTCCTGTCTTGGGATTGCCACCGGCTCCGAAGTGTGACTAAGGACGAATGCATCCAGGTTGATCATTACAGGAAGAGAGACAGTCTCAGCGATCTTGTAAGCTTGCAGCACGGTGTCTAAAACTTCCTGGTTGCTTTCCGCATAGAACTGGATCCATCCCGTATCACGCTGCGAAAGACTGTCGTTATGATCGACGTAGATGGACCATGGCGGCGCCATCGCCCGGTTTACATTAACCATGACGATCGGCAGCCTGCTCCCGCCGGCCCAATGAAGAAGCTCGTGCATCAATGCAAGACCTTGAGATGACGTTGCGGTAAATGCTCGTGCACCTGTTATCGACGCTCCGATGCAACAGGCCATAGCAGAATGTTCCGATTCGACTTTTATGAATTTCGCGTTCAGCTCTCCGTCACTGACTATTTCGGACAGTTTTTCAACGACTCCGGTTTGTGGAGTTATCGGATATGCGGCTATTACATTCACATGCGCCAGCTTAACAGCATAGGATGCAGAGTGAGTCCCTTCGATAACAAGAACTTTGTCAGTTGATGGATGGAGTAAACCTGCAGCCTCTGCTGAGGTGCCGTTCTTGCCTTTCACTCCCATTGGGGTTCCTCCTCAACAAGTTCCATGGCCTCACGCGGACATTCGTTCACGCATATGCCGCAGCCTTTGCAATGGTCATAATCGATCAAGTATTCTCCACGTTCATCCTTACTTATCGCGACATCTGGACAGAAGGTCAAACAGACGTCGCAGTGAAGACACGTTCCGCAACCGAAACACCTCTCGGCTTCACGGACCGCCCGGTCTTCACCGATGGATTTGTTCACTTCCGAGAAAGAGGATATGCCGCGATCAACGGTGATTCTTGGAACCTCGAGCCTTTTTTCGTGAGGGAAGTAGAAAGTGTTTATGTCTTCAGGCCTGACTACAGAATGATCGAGTCCATTGCCTTTCGAACGCCACCCAAGGAATTCATCGATTGAGATCGCAGCTTCTTTCCCGGCCCGTATGGCATCAACAACAGTCCCATTAGGATTGGATGCCGCATCCCCACCTGCAAAAATGCCCGGGACTCCGGTGAGATAATCGCCGTCGACAAAAATGCGAGAATTTTTCTTCAGAAATGAATACGGAAGGAACGAGAGGTCCGGGACCTCACCGACCGCAGAAATAACACATTCCGTCTCCAGTTCGAAATCCGAACCCTCAATAGGAATCGGTTTTCTTCTTCCACTCGCATCGGGATCGCCGAGACTCATCCGGATCATCCGGAGCTTTGCAACTTTTCGTCGATTTCCAACAGCTGCAACCGGAGCTACCAGAAATTCGATCCCCACTCCTTCTTTCATCGCTTCTTCCACCTCTTCAGGAACGGCAGGCATCTCATCGCGAGTCCGTCTATACAGAACAGTCACTCTCTTTCCAAGTCTTCTAGCACTTCTCGCTGCATCGATGGCAGTGTTTCCTCCACCAACGACCAACACCTTGTTCCCGATTTCCGGAGAGCTACCGACATTCAACTCATGCAGGAACTCAATGCCGCTATAAAACCCTTTCAGATCTTCCCCTTCAATAGCTAACTTGCTGCTGTTGGAAGCTCCAACCGCCACGAAGACAGCATCGTACTTTTCGATTTCGTTCCATGGTACATTGCCCCCGATACGTTTGTCCGTGTTCACCTCAACTCCAAGGCTCACGATGTCTCGAATTTCCTTATCAAGGACGGCCTTCGGCAAACGATAACCCGGGATACCGTAACGAAGCATCCCTCCAGGTTCATGCTCTGCTTCGTACATCACGGTACGGTACCCTCTTCGGGCAAGTTGGTAGGCACATGAAAGACCTGCGGGACCGGATCCAATCACCGCCACCTTCGCACTCTTCGGAGAAGCATCGGTATTTGGCTGTCTCGTGTTCTTGAAGTTCTTGTCGGCCACGAAGCGTTCAATGACATGGACAGCCACCGGTTCATCGTAAGGACTGCGGTTGCACTTGCCTTCGCACGGGTGATAACAAACTCGCCCGGTCACTCCCGGCAAGGGATTGTCCTCGAGAATTGTGTACCATGCCTCTTCGTATTTCTTTTGCCTGACGAGATCGAAGTATTCCGGGATCTTTTCACTTGCGGGACAGCCGATCTGGCAAGGTGACGTCTTTTCAACATAAACCGGCCGCACATGGCGCCAGCTTCCGGTCGGGATCTTGCGTGTCGATTCAAGAGAGAATGCCAGCGGCGGCATTTCTTCTACTGTAGTGTATCTATATTGTGCCATGATAATCTGCCTTCTCGAAAAATGCATCAATCAAGCTTGTCTCATCTATTGTTAGAAGTTGCGTCCACCAACTCTTCGGCGGTAGTATTTAGGGTTTCATATGCGTCCATGGCTGCAGCTGCGTTCTCGTCGTGCATGACCGGCACTCCTTCTTCGACTGCCTTGACTATTGCATCGATTCCCACAACACCGGTAAACTTAGCGAAGGCGCCGAGGATAGCCGTGTTCACAATGGGGATGCTCTTTGTCCCCAGATTGTGCCTGACTGCGATATCCGCCGCGTCAATTGCCGCTCCGAAATACTCTGCTGGGAAATTCAATTTCGTGATCGGTGCCGATGTATTAACGAGAACGGTCCCACCTCTTTTCAACCCGGAGAAGACGGTAGTTTGCCTGATGAGGGTCGGATCGAGGACAATGATGTGGTCCGGCTCGTAGATAGCAGTTCGCAATCGAATCGGCGAGTCGTCAACTCTTGTGAACGCCAGCACCGGTGCACCTCGCCTTTCGACTCCGAAGGAAGGGAACGACTGCGCGAATTTTCCTTCTTTGAAGATTGCGGAGGCCAAGATCTTGGCGGCAATCACGGCTCCCTGACCTCCCCTGCCATGCATCCTGATTTCAATCACCCGTCTGCTCCCTTTCCAGATATTTTTTTATGGCTCGCATTTTGTGCAAGAGTCAATTTCGGGACGCGGACCAACAGCGTTCAACCATCCTGTACACGTACGCTCCATGGCGCAAGTACCAAAATCCCTTCTCTGAAGATTCGCCGTCAAGAATCACCGGCGCAAAAGTCTCATCTTTAATTCTGGGGTTCTTGTCTACGTTCCGAGTCTATAATTTCTGTCTGACCAGAGGGCCGTGTCGCGAAGGATCTCTTCACCGACATTTCAGAAATATATTGGATCAAAGGACTCGGTGATTTTCACCTCAAATGCTGTGCCCGTGAAAAACGTCATTTAAGACAGTTTTGACGTGATTTAGGAATACACTTCTTCAGGCTTTGCGACAACCTGACACACGGTATTGAGGAATAATGGAATAATGGAGCAATGGAGATATGGGTTGGTGGAATTATAGAGAACTAGGAGCGCAGCCGAAAAGTCTAACCACCAAGGCACTAAGTGTTGTACAACGACACCAATACCAAACATTTTTCTTTGAACCTTTGAGTCTTTGTGGTTTCCAGAGGGGTTCTCGGCCTGGCCTTTAGCGTAGTGTCCCCAACACTTCTTTACATAAGGGCGTCGCGTTCAAAACGGCTCAATGTCATCCCCGAATTTTTTTATCGAGGCTGTCACAAAAGTGTTGTTCCGTCACCCCGAACCCTGGACTGATACGCTCCAGGTCAGGCTTGTTTCGGGGTCTCAAAACAAATGGAATTAGATGCTGAAACAAGTCCAGCATGACCGCTCTCGTTGTTTT
>JAKASW010000307.1 GCA_021818875.1 Bacteroidota bacterium | reverse complement strand
TCCTCACGAACCTGAAAGGTTCGCGAGGAATCCCTTCGGGAAAATCCCGCCGTTCCGACAAGGCTTTTAGAGACCAGTGATGTCCGCGACCGGTATATCGTTATTAGGACAGCGCGGATGGCGTTTGCTGGGAATTGGGTCTTGTTATTCTACGCCTCGACTGAGGCGTATTTTGTTATTGACGCTATGGAATTGTGGTATAGTCTTTCGAGATAGAGATGCATAATGGTCTGAAACGACTTGAAGAATTTGTTGAGTCTCAAAGTCAAAGCGGTTCGATGAAGTATTTCTATCTTTCCGACCCCGTCTCATTCCCGAAAAAATTCAAAGATAATGCCGACATAGAGACATCTGCATTTGTGGCAGCAGTCTTTGCGATTGGCCCTCGATACGCCATTTTCCGTACTCTTGGCAGAATATTTGATCAACTGGGGAAATCACCGCACGAGTCAATCATGAACTTAGATCATGGTGCAATGAAAAATCAGTTGAAGGATCATATCCAGTTCGCTTATAAAAACATCACGGGTCAGGACGTGGTACAGATTCTGTACGCTCTCAAGAGGCTGATCAACAGTCACGGTTCCATTCAGGATGCTGCAAGAGAGGGTAACGACAGCGAAACCGCATTTGGGTTACTCAATAATCTGATTGAGAAAATGAAGTCTTACGAAATCCCACGGTCGCTTGGTGGGGAGCTTACTCCTCGCGCAAGAGCACTTCTCGCAACTCCCAAACAGGGAAGCGCCTGCAAAAGAATGAATATGTTCCTGAGATGGATGACACGAAAGGACGAGATCGATTTTGGTTTGTACGATTGGCTCGGCACGGACAAACTTGTGATCCCGTTAGACGTGAATGTGTCAAGGGCAGCAAGGAAATTAGATCTTACTAAAAGAAAGACGGACAATTGGAAGACCGCCGTTGAAATTACTCAGCGGCTGAAAGAATTGGATTCTGTCGACCCCGTGAAGTACGATGTCCCGTTGTTTCTTTACGGAATGGAATTGAGGAAGAATTCCCGTGCTTCGTAAATCTTTTTTCATCGCGACGGTGCTGCTATGCGGAGTCGTAAATGCCCAGCCGAGAGCCATTCCTTTGAAGGATAGCACATCTACTTCGTATATGGAAGGAATATCCTCTTTCAATCATGTCTATGTTTCATTAGCCGATCTCGCTTCCGCGCTTGGGCTGCGAACATTCATGCTGGGGCCTACAGGGAAGATGAGTGTCTATTCAGGCGATGGGAGTATGCTCTTCACTCCGAACAACTGTTTCATCACCATCTCAAGGGGTGCGAGATCTGAGCATTACCAACTTCCCCTTCCAGTAATCGTTGTTGGCAACAAACTGTTCGGACCGGCAAACTACTTAGGTCAATACTTTACGACGATCCTTCACGGGGTGCTTACTTACGATGTAAGCACGGGTGGGTTTGATTTCACGGTCAATGACACTCTTCCTCCGATGATTACCGGTGTTAATGTGGAGCAGAAGGACAATGGAGCGGTTATCAGTATCTCAATGAGTCGGGTTCCCACTGCGGCGGCCGCAGCGCTTGGTAAGGATGGAATTCTATACGTTACCATTATGCCCGGGACTTTTGATTTTGAGACTCTGAATTCCCTTCCTCCCACTGCCGTTTACTCAAACGTACTTGCTATTCAGAATCCTAATTCAGTTCAGCTAAGTTTCAGGTTGAAGCAAGCGTACAGCGGGCGTCAGGTCTTTGTGGATAGTACTAAGAATTCCGTAATGGTAGCCCTCTATTCCAAAGCAAATTCCAGGACTATCCTTTCCGACGAGTTGAAAGCAAGACTGGATGCCGAGAAGAAAAATTGGAAGCTTAATGTGATAGTTATTGACCCCGGTCATGGGGGGAAAGATCCAGGCGCCCTCGGTCTCGGAGGAGTTAAGGAGAAGAACGTCGCGCTGGCGATAGCGAAGGATCTTAAGAGCGATATAAACCAGAGATTACCCGGTATCAAAGTCGTGATGACGCGAGACAAGGACGAGTTTGTGCCGTTAGATGTGCGCGGACAGATCGCAGACAAGGCTCACGGCAAGTTGTTCATCAGCATCCATTGCAACTCAATGCCTCGCAAACCCGACCCTGCCAATGGCATTGAAACATTCTTCCTAAGACCCGGAAAGAATGAAGGGGCGATACGTATCGCCGCGCGTGAAAACGCAGCAATAAAGTACGAGAATAACTATGAGAAGAAATACAAATCATACGAAACCGACAATTGGATCCTGACGACCATGGCACATAGTGCTTACGTGAAGTATTCACAACAGTTTGCCGAGCTTATTGAAAAGGATGTGACCGCAATTACTCCTCTGGCCGACGACGGAGTTGAACAGGCAGGGTTTATCGTTTTGATCGGTGCATCGATGCCTGCGGTACTAGTCGAGACCGGTTATATTTCGAATTGGCATGACGTAAGAATTCTCAGAAGCAAACGCGGTCAGGAAGAAATCGCGAAAGGGATCACGGACGCAATTGTACAATACAAAGCATTATATGAAAAAAACTTCGCCCAGGAATAAGGACCGGGGAGTTGCCGAAGTCGAGAAAGAGATAAAAGACTTACTCGCGCGGAATCCCCATTTGACTTTCAAAAAACGCCAGCTAGCCAAGGTTCTTGGTTACACGACGGAACACGAATACGCTCGCTTCAAGCAGGCGCTCAGGAACCTGGAGAATAGCGGGGAGATTCGTCAGACTGCAAGGAGAAAATTCGGGACCTCAAAAATCGTCGATGACGAAGAAGCGAGCACAGCGATTGATGACTCTGGGTACGCAGCTTCGGTCAAACCCGAGGGAAAAAGCACTCGTAAGAACCGAAAGTCTGGAGTCACGACCGGGGCAGAAAGTGAACACGTTTCTCCGTACAAGCCCAGGACGAGCTCGGGCCGAAAGCAGGAAACAAAATCAGAAGCTTCTAAACGATCTGCTTACGAAACCAGCTTAGATACTGAGGAAGCTACAAGAAAAGTTGTGGGCAGAATCGAGAGAGTCGGGAGTTCTTTCAAGCTCCTTCTGCGGGATAGAAATCTGCCGACGTCCCTGGATATTTCGAGAAAGAAATTGAATGGAGCCCATGAGGGGGAAAAAGTATTCGCAAGAATAGGTCTGGATAAATATCGCAACTACGTGCCCGAGGTGATCGAGATTTTCGGTGAGGCCGGGGATCCTGAAGTAGAGCTGAGAACAATAACATCCCAATTCGATTTGCGCAAGGATTTTCCCCGTGAAGTGATGGCTGAAACAGAATCGATTGAAGATCAGATACCGGAAGCAGAACTTGCTCACCGGGCAGATTTCAGAGATCAATACGTCTTCACGATCGATCCCCAGGATGCAAAAGACTTTGACGATGCAGTTTCGCTCAGGAGAATTGAAGGCGACCTCTTCGAGCTGGGAGTCCATATTGCCGATGTAAGCCACTATGTGCGTGAAGGGAGCATGCTGGATGTTGAGGCATACAGGAGAGGCACAAGTGTTTACCTGACGAATGGTGTCATCCCTATGCTCCCGGAGAAGTTGTCAAACCAAATCTGCAGTCTGAATCCGGATGTAGATCGGTTGACCTATTCGGTGATAATGAAAATCCGGTCAACAGGAAAGGTTGAAGACTACGGGTTTGCAAAGTCGGTGATTCGAAGCAAGCGAAGATTCACTTATGAGGAAGTCCAGAGGATTATAGAATCTGGGAAAGGCGACTATTCACAGCAACTGCTCGAAATGGACAGGCTCGCTAAAACATTGAATCGTCTAAGGACCCGAGGCGGCAGCATCGACTTTGACCTGCCTGAAGCTAAGTTTGTTTTCGATGAATTGGGCAGACCTGTAGAGATAGTAAAGAAAATGAGGCTTGACAGCCATCGGCTGGTCGAGGAGTTTATGCTTCTAGCCAATAAGACTGTGGCTGCTCACATCGGAAAGCATGGAGTGAGGGCAAAACCGTTCTTGTATCGTGTCCATGACGCGCCTGACCCTGATAAAATCCGCGAACTGGCGGTGTTTGTCTCGCATTTCGGCTATAGCCTGAACTATGATGGAACAGTCGGGCAGAAGCAGCTTCAGAGGCTCATCGCTTCAGCCGAGGGCAAATCCGAAGAATACATAATAAACGATATGCTTCTTCGTTCGATGGCAAAGGCGATATACTCGGAGAAGAACGTTGGGCATTATGGATTGGCATTCAAGTACTACACGCATTTCACTTCACCGATCAGGCGATATCCGGATATGATCGTCCATAGGCTGCTTTTCGACTACGAGAGGGGGAAGCAGATCCAGGATTTCGGTGCGGTTAAGAAGAAGGTTGCCGATGTAAGCAAAACCTCCAGTGAAGCTGAAAGACGAGCGCTTGAAGCAGAACGCGAATCGGTAAAGATCAAACAGGTACAGTATATGATGGATCACCTCGGCGACGAGTTCAATGGAACTATTTCCGGCATCACAAATTTCGGCATGTTTGTGGAGATTGATGATTTGCTGGTCGAAGGCCTTGTCCATGTCAGGGAGATGGATGACTATTACACATTCTTAGCTGATCGGCTTCAGCTCAAGGGAAGACGAACAGGAAAAGCCCATCAACTCGGTGACAGGGTTTGTGTGAAAGTCTTGAGGGTTAACATGGATCGTCGCGAAATCGATTTCGTGCTTTGCAGTTAGACAGGCACAGAGATGAATGCCGCTTTGAAAAGGATCTGAATACAAATTGCGTGCATGCTGCCTCCGTCCACTTCGAGTGGGGGCGAATCGCATCTGAAATCAATTCTATCGGTCAGATGGGAATCATTCATGGCTTTAATGTTTACAATAGCTTACCACCCAGCGCGGTATTTGATGCACGGCTGAAGAAAACTATATTCAGACAAGGAGCCATCAGTGA
>JAKASW010000306.1 GCA_021818875.1 Bacteroidota bacterium | reverse complement strand
GTAGTACCGTTTCGTTGTTTGCTTATCGTGACTTCCGCAACTCCGGCCGTGGGGCTGCCGTCCGGGTAACTTTCTATTCCATAGAGTTCAGGTCGATGGATGAATATAACGACATCGGCGTCCTGCTCAAGTGCACCCGACTCCCTCAAGTCCGACAGTATCGGCCGCTTGTCACCGCGTTCTTCCACAGACCTTCGAAGCTGCGAGAGCGCGATTACAGGGATATCAAGCTCCTTCGCAAGAACTTTCAGACTTCGCGAGATCATTGAGATCTCTCTTTCTCTGTTTTCAGCCTTCGGAGGGCCCTGCATCAGCTGCAAGTAATCGACCATGATCAATCCGATGTCATGCTCGGTTTTCAGTCTTCTTGACCGGGCTCGCAATTCGAGAATCGAGAGTGCTGGAGTGTCGTCGATGAAAATCGGAGCGGGCGCCAATCTGTGGATCCTCGTTGAGATGTATGCCCACTTGTCTTCAGGCAAAGTGCCGGTACGAAGTGCATGAGCATCGACTCTTGCCTCAGCTGCAAGCAGACGGATCAACAGTTGCTGCTGCGACATTTCCAGGCTGTATACCGCGGTCGGTACGCCGAACTTCACGGCCGCATTCCTCGCTATCGACAGAGCGAAGGCCGTCTTACCGACGCTAGGCCTCGCGGCAATTATCAAAAGATCTGATTTCTGGAAACCACCGGTTATCGAGTCGAGGTCCGTGAATCCTGTCGGAACTCCCGTAACGCCGCCTTTCGATCCATGGATTCGCTCAAGGACCTCCATGGTCTTCACCAACGCTTGCTGGAGCGGTATAACCGATTTCTTCAAGCGAGCCTCGGAGACCTTGAAGATATCCCTTTCCACTTCGTCGATCAGTCCGAACGCGTCCTCACGATTGTCGTAGCACTTCTGGATGTTTTGCGACATTGTCGCGATCAGGCTGCGCAGCATGTACTTCTCCGCCACAATTTGCGCATGAGCTTCGATGTTTGCCGACGAGACAATCGAAGAGACGAGTTCGTTCAGGTAAACCGATCCGCCGACATTTTCCAGTTGCCCACTTCGCCTGAGTTCCTCCCGAACTGTTATGACATCGACTTCAGTGTTCTTCGAATAAAGAGCGAGGATTGCAGCAAAGATGCGTTCATTCGATTTCGAATAGAAATAATCAGGCTGAAGCAATTCAATCGCGGGTGGGATAGCGTGCTTGTCCATCAGGATAGCACCAAGGACGGCCTTCTCTGCCTCGACATCCTGCGGAGGGATGCGACCTGCGACGACAGATTCCACCCCGGTATCAAAGTCTCTCAGATTCCTTTGCTCAAAATCGGTAGCCATCTTATTGTCTCGGATTTCTGCCCAGGAGGCGCGTCAGCCGTCGGTTGAGGGGTGCGGGTCGCGGTTTGATTGAATCGCGATTTCCACTTTCGATTAATCGAGATAGATGTGAGAGTCTCACGAACTTGGAATCAGCGATTGGGCATTCGGGATCTCTCTTATATCTCATCATACATCTTTCTCATCTTCTGCACGTCCTCCCATGCCGGACGCTTCCAATTTGGATTTCGAAGAAGAGCGGCAGGGTGGAACGTCACGAGGACCTTTATTCCTTCATATTCATAAATATTGTTTCTTAGTTCGGTTAACGTTGCGTTTGTCTTCAAGAGAGTCTGCCCGGCAATTCTTCCGAGGCACATAATCAGTTTCGGTCGTATTATTTCGAGCTGCCTTTTCAGGAAAGGCTCGCAAGCCTCTACCTCCTCCGGCAACGGGTCACGATTATTGGGAGGTCTGCACTTGAGGATGTTGCAGATATAGACATCCTCGCGACGGAGCTGAACAGCAGCAAGTATCTTGTTCAACAGTTGACCGGCACGTCCAACGAAGGGTTCACCCTGCTCATCTTCGTCGGCACCGGGAGCTTCGCCGATGAAAACCAGTTTAGCATTCGGATTCCCGACACCAAACACGAAGTTTTTTCTAGTCGAACCGAGGCGACATTTCAGACATTTGCTGATTCGCTCTTCAAGTTGCGGAAGGGAGATGCTGTCGTGCCACTTAGGATCGATCTTCCATTCTGATTTCAGAACGACGTTTTCGAACAAACCCTGTTCTTCAGAGATCTTTATTGTCTTTGACGGACTTTCTCCGGGCCGTTGCTTTGTGGCCATTTCCTCTTTCTTCTCAACGTGTCTTGTTGATGTAGAGATCGATGCCGAAAATTGAAGCTGTCTTCCTGACGAAGATGGTTCGTCTTCCTCTTCCTTTGATAGTATTGGAGATGGAGTCTTCTCAGACAAATAGATTTCTTCACCATACAACTCAGCTTGCTGTTTCAGAAAACGTTCAATCATCTTAAGGACATCAAGCTGGGATTTCTGATCTGCCATCTGTCTATGAATTTATTTTTCGATGTCAGCAAATACAAGAAAGAGGGTACGAAATAGTTTTCAACAAGATGTGGATAACTTTATTGTATTTTTGGCAGGTACTCGCTACCATATCGAGCGCGAAGGGCTACGAATTTCGAGTCGATTTGTTCAGTGATGCGCAATCTAAACGCGTGGGAGGTTTCCGTGAAATCGATTCTCCAGGCATGGGGCTTTTTCTTCATGTTCTTTCTTCTCCTTTTTGTATCGGGTCTGACCGCGCAACTGCGGCCGGCGCGAGACTCCCTTCGAATTCTCTCAGTGACTCCCACCGGTCAGACCGAAACAAGGGACCAGTCACTAATGATCGTCGTCTTTTTCAACAAGCCGATGGTGTCTCTTCGGGAACTCCCACATTCTGAGGGAACTGGACCGCTCGAATTTCAACCGCAGATCAAGGGAAGATACCGGTGGCTCGGGACGAGTACCCTTACCTTTGTGCCTGACGACACTCTTTCTTTTGCAACCGCGTACAAAGCGATTATCCCTGCCGGCACTCGCTCGCTCGGCGGTTCAACGCTGACTAAAGATTACTCCTGGACTCTTCAGACGCCGCGTCCAGTTCTTGTGAGGACTCCGCCCGGAAATGCCGCAAAATGGGCGGAGCTAAATCAACTTATTTATCTTCAGTTCGATCAACCGATCGACCCTGAGCGCGCCGGTCCTTTCGTTACGGTGTACCAGGATAATGCAACGGAGTCGTTTCAGCTTCGCTACCCGACCGACGCGGAGATGACGAAGTATCGTTGGGCATTTCCGAAGAAGTACGTACTGGTGATCGATCCCGACAAACCTTTCCATACCGGCGCGTCGATCCGCATTCAACTCAAAGCAGGTTTGCCAGGTTCTGTCGGCCTGCTTGGGATGGACCATGATGCGTCGTTCTTCTTCAGCACTTATCCGCAATTTTGTTTTTACGGGATGGCTTCCAGAAATGGCCAGTCGCCCGACCAGAACATCCGGCTGGACTTTTCAAACCCTGTTGCTATGAAGGGACTAGTTCGACACATTTCCTTTCGGCCGAAACTCAGTTTTCCAGATGATTATTTCTCGGACGACTATGAGCGATACGACAAGCTTTACCTGTCGCTTCCGCTTCTGCCTGATACCGAGTATGTCGTAACGGTTGATAAGTCCCTGAAAGACATTTTCGGCAACGAACTTGGTAGAGATACCACGTTCACCTTCACTACCGGACCATTCGCGCCATTTTGTATCATGGTAACAGGCCCCGGTTTGCTTGAGGCGTACGGCCCGAAAACATTCCAGCTCGTTGCCCGGAACGTGGACACCGTCAGGGTAAGGATGGCACCGATTCCGGTCGACAGCCTGATTCCGCTGCTCACTCGCGGTAATCTTTTCTACTCTGACCGCCCGTTTTATCGTTTGAAATTCGAGGTCGATAGTCTGTGGGCCCTTCGTCTTTCACGGAACAGACTCACGAGGTTGCCAGTCAGACTGGAAAGAGGACTGGCCGGCGCTGACCACGGATTCGTCTTTGCTGAGATAAACAGAGTTCAGCAGGGAAGTGATGCCGGTTCGTACTACAAGTCACTTTTCCAGGTCACAAGTCTTTGCATAACTGCGAAGTTTTCTCCTGAAAACAATTTGATCTGGGTAACCCGACTGAAAGATACTGCTCCTGTCCCTGATGCTCATGTCCAAATACGCGATACACAGAATCATATTTTATGGTCGGGAAAAACTGACTCTCAAGGTATCGTCAAAACACCCGGCTGGGGTACCTTTGGAATGAAACCCATGTCATGGTGGGGGCAACCGCGGCTTTGGGTGTTTGCAAAATCTGGCGACGATTGGGCAGATGCGCGCACCGAGGACGGGACCGGTATTGAACCATGGAGGTTCAACATTCCATATTCGTGGCAGCCGACTTACCAGCCTCTTGAAGGCCAGATATTTACCGACAGGGGTTTGTACCTGGCCGGAGATGTGGTACATATCAAAGGCATAGTTCGAAAAAAATGGAAGACCAGTGGTCCATTCCTGTTGGCAAGTCCATTACAGTTCGCGTACTTGATTCGCAGAACCAGCTTGTGCTGATGGATTCGATGAGACTTTCCGATTACGACTCTTTCGCAGACTTTCTGAAACTAAAGCCGACAGATCACCTTGGAAACTACACCATCCAGGTGATGGTGACAGGTTCAGTGAAGAGTCAGAGTGTCGATTATAGTTACGAAGAAGGGGCAGCCCCACCAAAAGGTTACAGGATTTTTGCTTCCGGACAGTTCGAAGTTGAGTCCTTCCGACCGGCAGAGTTCGAGGTGACAGACCATTTCTTGCATGACAATTACATCGTCGGAGATACCTGCACGGGAACGGTAAGCGCTCGATATCTCTTCGGCGCACCGATGAGGAATCAACAAGTATCATGGAGGGTCCGCACGTCGCGGATGTCCTTTGAGCCTCCCGGTCATGACGGATATTCGTTCGGAGTGGATACATGGTACCGGGATCAAGAGAACTATTCGAGGG
>JAKASW010000305.1 GCA_021818875.1 Bacteroidota bacterium | reverse complement strand
TCTATCTGAGAGAGCCATGGCGAGCATCTTGTCGCGAATGCTGTTCAGGGTCGAATTGGAAATATAGTATTCCGGGTTCTGGCTTGTAAACACGATCCCCTGCTCGACCAAATACTGCGAGGCACCCTGGGCCAGCTTGGTCACGCCTTCGACGTTGTTGGATTCGACCAGGAGAGTTTGCGAAAGAGTGTAGCCGGAAAGCGTGGCGGCGATGCCGCCGTAGACCTTGCCGGTCACAACCCCGGTTCTCGTTTGGTAGACGGGTTCAACAACGAGCGGACTGATCGACAATTCAGAAGAGGTAACACCGTTCTTCTGAAAGTAAGCGAGTACCTGGTTTAGGTCGGCCTGTATCATGGTTGAGGCAGACTTGAGGTCGGTGGTAGAAGAACCGGTGCTCTGTGTGATAGTGCTCCGCCACTTCACATCGTTGGATTTCAGCTTTTCGGTTGCCACGCCTGTAACGGTTATAACGGAGTTGTTATAGGTTTTTACGTAGTCAATGATGTGGCCGACAATAAGGGCGACGATTATCAAACTGACGCCCAAAATGATGCCGAAACCTAATAGCCCTCTTTGGTTTTCATTCATATTTCCAGGAGTCCTTATTTGTAGATTTAGAATTGTTCGCAAAGGAATCAAAATGCCCTGGTTCGGTTGCGCTCAAAAGATAATAGAATGAATGTAAGGGAAGAATACCTGCAATTTTGATAGGCGCATAAAATACTTCTGCCGTATATTCGTCATAACAAATATCGGAACATGAATAATTGAGAGATCCAAAACATGAATACCGCGACGACCCGAAACGACCACAATAGAATTAGTCCTACTGCAAAGATAACGGCTTACTGGAGATCTTTCTCCAGCATTCCATATTCGAAGGAAATTGCCGAAGCAGTGGCTGCAGAGGAAACGGCAAGAAAGCTGATCGGTGACTCGATCGTAACGAGAGGGACAATTTCGCCTCCGATGTTCGAGGCGAGATATAAAACCATCAACGCCGGACTCGAGCTAACAGGGATAGAGAATGTGATGGAGCTTGCTTGCGGTCTATCGCCTCGTGGACTGGAGATTGTTTCGAAAGGTGGGACATATATCGGCACAGACCTTCCTGAAATGAGCGCCGAAAGCTCACGGATCATTATGGAAATCGCCGTTCGCGAAAACATTCCCGTGAACAATCTTCATGTACAGCCGGCCAATGTTCTGAATCCGGAGGAGATGGAAAATGCCGCCGCAATTTTCGGTGGGATGAAATTCGCCATCTGCAATGAAGGACTGTTGCCTTACCTAAGTAAAGATGAAAAAGCCAGGATGGCTGGGAATGTCCGCAGCCTCTTGCTCCGCGTTGACGGATCGTGGATCACAATGGATCCGGTTTTCAAGGTTCTGAGAGAGGCGATAGCCACAATGTTTGGAGAGAAAGGCAGAGAAGCCATTAGACCTGCATTGAATAAGATTATCGACCAAACGGGAAGGGACATATTAGCCAACGACTTTGAAGATAAATCACAAGCGGCCAAGTTCTACCAGGACCTTGGGTTTGAGATCGAAGAATTCCCGATGTACGACGGCAGTTATGAATTGTCGACCATCTCCATGATACCTGAAAGCGGAAGAAGGAAATTCCTCGACATAATATCGAACGCGAAAACATGGATAATGACACCAAAGCCATGATATCTGCGACTCATGTTTAAAAAAGGTGCTAGCGTAGTTGCTAATTCAAGTTGTCTCTACTCATACCGCAACGACTCGACTGGATTGGCAGTGGCGGCTTTCAACGCCTGGTAGCCAATCGTGACGAGGACAATGAGCACACCGACAATAAGGCTAGCCAGAACCGAAATAACATTCACATTGATATGGTACGCATAATGCCTGAGCCAATATTCCGTAAAGTAAGTACTGACTGGCACGGCGACCAATGTCGAGACTACCAGCAGTGCGATAAACTCTTTTGCAAGAGAAATAAAGATGCTGCCCACGGAAGCTCCGAGGACTTTCCTGACACCAACCTCCTTCACGCGCATCTGGATCACGAACAAGGACATCCCAAATAGCCCGAGGCATGCCACGAAGATCGCAAGTCCAGTGAAATAGCCGATCATGTCCGCGAACTTGTAATCGCTTTGATACATATCGTTAACCCGGTCATTAAAATACTGGTGGGTCAACTTTTTTCCACCGTCAAATTTCTCTAACGTTTCCTCAATCAATGCAATGGTCTGAGGGGCATTTTTCGAATGCCTAAGCCTTACCGCGATCTCGCCCACATAAATTGTGTCGTACAAGAAAACTGTCGGTGCAATTCTCTGATAAAGTGAGTGCATATTGAAGTCCTTCACGATTCCAAGAACCCTTTGTCCGTAAAATAAATATTTGGACGGATCTTTGATTCCAATTGCCCTGATGGCGCTCTGATTCATGATCACAGCGTCCTCTGCTTCGTCAACGGGTACCTGTGCGAATGTCCTTCCCCAGACCATTTTCATGCCGAGCGCTTTGAAGAAATCGCGACTAACCAAAAATCGTTGGTAAACTATCGTTTGTTCCCTATTACTCTCGCTTCGCACAGTGGATTCGGTGTACGATTGTGTCCCTGGAACAAGATTTCCTCCTGACACCGCCTGAACGTTCTGGATGCTAATCAATTCCTGCCGTAGGGCGTGGAATCTCTCTCCGAGACGTTTCGAAGTATTTATATCGCCGGCCGAGAACACTACAAGATTTCTGGTATCAAACCCCATATTCTTATCATGGGAGTATCTCATCTGTCGATAAATAGTTAAGGATGCCGTGATCAACCCGACGAAGATTATCATCTGAAAAGAAATTAGAAACCGGCGAAAGACTACTCTGGATTGACCCATATTCAGCTTATTCCTGAGTATGCCTGCAGGTTGAAAACCGGACAAATAAAATGACACGTAACTACCCGATAGAATTCCCGCTACAATGGTCACTACAAGGTAAAGGATCATTGACACAGCATTGTGATAGTAATCGGATGGCAACTGTTTCCCTAGGAGTTCGCTGACCCATGGCATGAAGATCTCAACAAACAGAAATGCTCCTGGTAACGAGAAAAGAGAAACTACCAATGACTCGCACATTACTTGCTTGCCTATCTCAATTCTCGAAGCGCCCACAACCTTTCTCATACCAATTTCTTTAGTTCGTATGCTTGCCCTTCCTGTGGCAAATAGGATGAAATTGACGCATGCCATGAGAAGAGTTAGGAGAGCTATCGCAGAGTAAACCCGAACGTCTGTCAAGTTTCCTTTAGGAAAACGGACGTTGATCATATCGGAAAAGTGGAAATAGAGCCTATTTAAGGGAATAGGACGCAATCTCATATAGGTCGAGATATGGTTAGGCTGGGAATGTCTCTTCATCGCTGCAGCCAGATCACCTGCGAGTTCGCGGGCAGAAGTTCCACTTGAAACGAGTACATAGGTAGTCACTATCGGAATCTCCCAAGAGCTAAGTGGATCACTTATGAATTGATTCGTCCACTTTTTGGTCAGTGACTCTCCCGCCATGAAGATTGGCACGATACAATCTGCTTTGAACGTTGATGTCGAAGGTATGTTTGCCATGACAGCAGCTACTTTGAGATCATATGTCTGCCCGCTCCAGTCAAAATGGATTACCTGTCCGACCGGATCTTTCCCGCCAAACAATTTCTCGTTGAGCCGCTGACTGATGACCGCAGAGTTCTTTTGCAAGTAAACATCCTCAAGACTGCCAGAGACTATAGGTAAAGTGAGAATCTTGAATATCCCCGAATCTGCTGAAACACATCGGACATCGCTGATAGTTTTTCCACGAACGCTAACATTGCAAGTTCTTTGATCGCATCTTGCGAATCTTTCGATCCCGGGGTAATCAGTTTTAAGAGTTGGACCCACTGGAAAAGGAGTCTCGGGCTGATTCAAACCGAAACGGGCAATATTCGTTATGACCATATAAATTCTGTCGAGCTTCTTATTATACCTGTCGTAAGTCAACTCGTGAACAGAATATATGAGTATTATGAACGTGGAGGCCAGTCCGACTGACAGCCCAACGATGTTAATAGCAGAGTATGTTTTTTCTCGCCAAAGATTTCTGTATGCGGACTTTATATAATTTCCAAACATTCTAACGGTGTTCCCACGAAATTGTGATTGTCCATTAGTTCAACCTCCAGCCAATTAGGCTCACTACCGTCAGTAGATAATGTGAACGTAACCACATCTCCAATCGAGTTGTCCGGATCAATTATGGATGTATTTGATTCTTGACTTTGACCTTTCTTGAGTGCTGGCCGAACTGGCACCGCACTCTTCATAATAACTGTTGCGACCTTGGTACTTATGGTGGCTAAATCACCAAACGAATTCTGGTCAGTGGTGCCTGATTTGCCGTTGAGAATTTAGCACGACGTAAAATCAACGTGCTAGTTTTTCAGTATTGTAGTCCAGGCCAGCGCATCACGATTTGAGATCGTTCACTTCTGCAAACTTCCTGGCTTGGCTGGGGTTGTCCGTTGTGACAGGGATAGTTACCATGCCACTCTTTCTGATAATTCGCTTGGGGTTCATCTGCGTTTGGAACGGCAAGCAGCCAGGTAGCTACACTACTGTAGATGTGGCAGGTACAAATCCCGGAAAGCACAATCGTAGCTCCCTACGGGTTTGCTCGAAGATTCATCGCTTTTCCTGTTACCTCCCGCAATACCCTTCTGAAGAATTTTTCCCTCGTCGGATAATCTTTCATAATTGCAACAAGACCGTCAAATACATTGCCCCTTCGATTCAAGACTAAGATCGTCGGAAGTGGAGGGACACCGAATAATTTCGAAACCAGACCCATAGTGTCAGGTATTACCGGGATGCCAAGGCTCGGGGGTAGAACGGCTACATATGGAATGATATTTC
>JAKASW010000013.1 GCA_021818875.1 Bacteroidota bacterium | reverse complement strand
AAGACAATCCAGGATCTTCACGGTATTTCCGGTTCGAGGGACCTTGGGATTTCATACAATCAGACATTCTCCGATGAATTCAAAGCCGGCATCCTTTTGGGCAACAACAGCGGCAACGGTGTACCATCAAACAAGTACAAGGCAGGCTACCTCTACCTACAGTACAACCCGGTGAAGCAGTTGACTATATTACTGGATGGTCAATACAACGGTGTGGATGTCGACCGCTACAATAGAATTGGCGACCTCATCGTGAATTATGCGAACAGCGATTTCAGCTTAGGTGGGCAGTATTTCCTGAACGGAATTACTCAGCCTGGCGGTGCTACTCTGGAGAGAAACGGGTTCAGCTTCAACGGTTGGGTCAAACTTGTTGACCAGCTCAGGCTCGTGGCGAGATTCGACACATACACCCCCGATGCAAGCTTAAAGAATACAACCTATTCAAACAGCGTGCAGAACCTCTTTCTCGGTGCCCTTGACTGGAGTGTGAGAAAGAATGTCCATTTCATGCCGAACGTAGAATTCGTGTCCTACGGGCTGTCAGGATCAACCTCCGACGTGCTCGCGCGGGCTACATTTTATATCAGCTTCTGATGAAAAGAATGCATTTAAAAACACAAGAGCCATACTTATATGTATCACCAAAAATGGAGGGAAACAATAATGGTTAAGAGACTCTTAGCCGCCGTATTTGCGGTCCTCGTTTCGACTGCGATGCTCGATGCGCAGACACTTATCAACGCAGCGGGATCGACATTTATATACCCCATGTTTTCAAAGTGGGAAAACGTTTATCACAAGATACATCCGAATATCGAATTCAACTACCAGGCAATCGGGAGCGGCGGCGGAATAAATCAACTGACGGCAGGCACAGTAGAAATCGGTGCCAGCGACGCGCCGTTGAATAACGAACAGATTGCTGCCTGCAACAAGGCTCACGGACCGGTGGTTCATCTGCCCGAGGCCATGGGGGCAGTCGCCGTATCGTACCACATACCGGGTGTGAACGTCACTTTGAAGTTTACGGGTCCCGTCCTTGCCGATATTTTCCTGGGCAATATCAAGACATGGAACGACCCCCGGCTCACCGCTTTAAACCCGGGAGTAGATCTGCCGAACAGGCCGATCATAGTTGTCCACCGCTCAGACGGCAGTGGCGATACTTACATCTTCGTAGACTATCTCTGCAAAGTCTCCAAGGAATGGAACGACAAAGTCGGCCGAGGCGTCAGTGTGAATTGGCCCGTTGGTCTGGGCGCTAAGGGCAACCAGGGCGTCACCGGACAAATTGAGCAAACACCTTACACGATCGGGTATATCACTTTGATCTACGCTCTGGAAAACAACATACCTTACGGGTCGTTACAAAATGCAGCAGGTGTGTTCATTCACCCGACGATCAAGAGTGTCAGCGATGCTGCTGCAAACGCGGCGAAGATCGTACCTAAGGACCTGCGATTCTCGATCACCAACGCTCCGGGCAAATCATCCTACCCGATTTCGAGCGCCACATGGTTGATTGTCTATGTGAACCAGGGCGGATATGCGAAGAACTACACCGAGGCAAAGGAAACCGTAACGTTCTTGCACTGGGTTTTAACGGAGGGGCAAAAAATGGAACCGGCTATGGACTACGCGCCGATACCAGCTCCGATCCAGAAAATGGAACTTAACCTTCTACGGAAGGTGAATTACAACGGCAAGCGTCTGCTATAGTTTCAGCAACATACGGGGCAAGAGGATGCGGGGCCGAGGCGATAGCCAAGGCCTCGCTCTTTTTTTTGACACCTCTTCACAAAATCTTAATCATTTCTTAACCAACCCGCCACAAAGTGTTAGTATATTTAGTCGAACGAAAAGCGATTTGTGAATGATTTCGGTTTCCAATTGAATCAACAAAAAAAGGGAGAACTAACATGTTCAGACGAGTCGTGGCTATTCTGGCGGTGATGCTCGTGTCCGTCGGGGCATCTTCAGCTCAGACAATCATCAATGGTGCGGGCGCTACGTTTCCGTACCCACTTATTTCGAAATGGTCACACGAGTACCACAAAATCAAGCCGAATGTGCAAATCAACTACCAGGCAATCGGCAGCGGCGGCGGAATCAGACAAATGATCGAAGGGACCGTCCACTGGGGCGCAAGCGATGCCCCGCTGACAGACGAACAAATGAAGTCAGCTGAATCCGCACATGGCCCAATCATCCATATACCCGAGACACTCGGTGCGGTCGTCTTTGCGTACAACATCCCTGGAGTGAACGCGATACTTAATTTCGATGGCGAGACAATTGCAAATATCTACCTGGGCAAAATAACAAAGTGGAACGATCCAGCGATAAGAAAACTTAATCCGAGTGTCAACCTTCCCCGAACACAGATAGTCGTCGCGCATCGTGCAGATGGAAGTGGAACCACGTATATTTTTGCCGATTACCTCAGCAAGGTCAGTAGTGAGTGGAATCAAAAAGTCGGAAGATCGACAAGCCTAAACTGGCCCGTCGGAATCGGAGGCAAAGGCAACGACGGCGTTTCCGGAATTGTATCGCGGACGCCGGGAGCAATCGGCTACGTCGAGTTGATTTACGCACTTCAAAACCAAATTTCATTTGCGGATGTAAGAAACAAAGACGGCATTTTCGTCCATCCGTCGATCTCGGGAGTCACCGAAGCCCTTGCGAATGCGGCGAAGACCCTTCCGAATGATCTAAGGTTCTCGATTACAAACGCAGCGGGAAAGAAATCTTATCCCATTTCGAGCGCGACATGGCTGCTGATTTATAAACATCAGACAAATTATGAGAACGGGAGAGCGACAGCGGAATTCATGAAATGGGCAGTGACCGAAGGACAGAAGTTTTCTGCCGACCTCGATTATGCCCCGCTCCCTGCCCAGATTCAGAAATTGGATGTTGAAAAACTCAGACAGGTAGAATTCCGGGGCAAGCCGGTTTTGGATTAGTCTTGGTCGGCACTGTCATCTAGAGACATGATAAATAAACATATCCCCGGCAAGCCGCGAAGTATCTGTGGAGACCTCACAAGGCCGGGGGTGTCTTTTTCGAATGATCTTATCGGGAACCAATCATTCAATACTGGATTCCCGCTTGCCCGAAGGACCACTTCGTGGAGGAACGCGGGAATGACACCGCAAGCGCCGGGTCTATGACTCGATCTACGACCCTCTACGATCCCGTAGATCGTACCGGAAACTCGGCCCTGAGTGATTACAATCTTAATCATGATTCTCTCGAAAATTAATACCGGGAATCTACGTTAACTTGCGATGAGGAAAGTGCGGATACTGCGTCACCCCAAAGTCGTTGACAAAACATCTTGATGTCCATAACTTGAAATATGCCGACAACTCTCGCCGCAATAGATATCGGATCCAATGCAATAAGACTCTCGGTCGGGCGGATCGAAACCGATCGTAACCTGACAGTTCTTGACAACTTCCGGGAGCCACTTCGCTTAGGTCGTGATGTTTTTACGAGACGAATTATCTCGGAAGATACGTCAGAGGCAGCGCTCGATGTGTTCAGACGGTTCAAGGAGATTATTGACAGGAATAGTGTGACGTTTACAAAAGCTGCAGCGACGAGCGCACTTCGTGAGGCAACGAACGCGGACTCCTTCATAGATAAGATATCACATGTCTCGGGCATTGACATCGATGTGATCAGTCCTGAAGAAGAAGCGAGACTGATCCATCTTGCCATCGCTGGCAGGGTAAATCTGAAAAACAAGACTGCCCTTCTCATTGATATCGGCGGGGGAAGCACCGAGATCACTCTTACTTATGACGGCAGCATAGTCTCAACAGAAAGCTACAGGCTTGGCGCTGTGAGGCTGCTCCAGCTTCTTGAAGAAAAGAAGCAAGGAGAAAAGAAATTCAACGCTCTTGTTCAGGAGTATGTCGGGGCGACACGCGGAAGACTGACAAAGGAAATCAAAGGTAAGAAAATAGATCTTTGTATCGGCACGGGAGGAAATATCGAGGCACTTGCCGTTATAAAGAAAGAGGTCTTAGAAAAGGACAAGAATGGGACGGTGTCGGTTGAAGACCTCAGCTCCATCCTGAAGAAGCTCATGTCGCTCTCGTTCGACGAACGGATGCAGCAATTCCGCCTGCGTCCTGATCGCGCCGACGTAATAGTCCCGGCTTCGATCATTCTGCAGGAAATCATCAAGATCGCCGGAATAGAGGAAGTGGTCGTACCGCGTGTCGGACTGAAAGAGGGCTTGATGATCGATATGGCACAGACCGTCTTCGGAGAACAGAAACATTCCAACCGTGACCAGGTTCTCACTTCCGCCCTTGAACTCGGGAGAAAATATTCTTTCGACGAGCAGCACGGCACGAGTGTCGCGCGGTATGCAGTCGACCTCTTCGACCAAACCAGGGACCTTCACAACCTTGGGCTGGAGCACAGGCTCTTGCTGGAAGCGGCGGCAATACTCCATGATGTCGGTACTTTCATAAGTATGACAGGTCACCACAAGCACACATATTATCTTCTCACGGCAAATCCAATTATCGGGTTCGGTCAAAGCCAGTCGAGGATTGTAGCCAACGTGGCACGATACCATAGAAAGTCATTCCCAAAGATCCAGCACGAGCCGTTTCGCGAGTTGTCTCCAAAGGACAGAGTCGTTGTCTCGAAGCTTGCGGCTATTCTCAGGCTTGCCGATGCCATGGATAATGAACATGCGTCACGAGTGGACTCGTTCATTGCCGAGTATAAGAAACCGAAACTGATGATACGAATACGGGGCAACGGCGATCTTCTCCTTGAAAAATGGGCGTTGATGAACAAAGCGGAGTTGTTTGAAAGTGTCTTTGGTGTCAAGGTCTCGATTGAAGACTAATTTCCCCGCCGGCGTACAGGTTCCGGATAAACCATCGAAGCATAGGCTTCCCACACTCACCGAGGGAAACCGGCCTCCGGATCTCAGAGCAATCATCGTCGGCGCACTGGACGAGAGGTGGCGTACCGTCGTCAGAGATACTAAAAGAGCGCGGTCAAGGCCTACGGAAAAATCGGTCCATGACCTGCGCGTGGCGTTCAGAAGGCTGATGGCTGCACTCGACATCGTCAGGATGGTAACGCCGAATAGCGGTGCAACGAAACTCCGTAAACAGTTGCACGCATATCTGAAATCGCTGAGCGCGCTAAGGGATACCCAGGTTCAGATTATTGAAACGGAATCCTTGGTAAAAGAATACCCCGACTCTATGCGTTTTCTGAAGTCACTGAGAAGAGAGGAGACTGTCCGGTCGAAGCAGGCGGCTAAGGAAATTTTGAAAATAGACCCTGAGTCAATGAAGTCTTCATTTGAAAGGATCGCGACGAAGACAGAGGATCTTCTAATCTCGTCCGTGATGAGAAAAAACGCGCAATCGATCCTGCGGGGAATGCTGGCAAAACTTTATGTCAGAACCGTGGTGTTAAGAAAACAGATTCAGAATTCGGACCGAAGGAGGATCGATTTTATACACGAGTTGCGCCTCGTCTATAAACGTTTCCGATACTCTGTCGAGATTCTGCATCCTGTTTTGCCTTTGGTTTCTGAGCCGCTGATGAGCCGGATGAATGAATATCAGAAAAGTCTCGGTGCGATTCATGACAAGGCGGTGCTTCAGTCTGTATTCGATTCGTATCTGAAGGGAGCTGATGGGAAAGAGCGCAAACACCGCGATCTCAAAGCCGGGCAGTTCTCGAAGCTGTGCGATTCCCTTTCGAAGAACGTGGAAGAAGAGATAAACCGGTTTCTTATCATCATGGACGAGATCGACGATTTTTGGAAACACCTGAAGTAATATGGTACACGGAGTGTGGAAATGGATTTATATATTTTAAGACATGCCGAGGCAGTGGAACGTTCGAAATTCAATGGCACACATGATTCCGATCGACCGTTGACGGAAAACGGTGCAGAAAAGATGAAAAAGATCGCACATGCAATGCGTCGAATGGGAATGAATTTCGACGCTATCCTTTCCAGTCCGTACGTGCGCGCGAAGGATACGGCACAAATTGTCGGAGAAGTGTTTGAATGCAAGTCGATCGTAAGGCTTACTCCTCACCTTGTCGTTGCGGGAAGTCCGACCGAACTCGTCAAGCAGCTCAACGAAGAATACCGCGGCAAGGAGCAGATCCTCCTCGTCGGACATGAGCCCAACCTATCAAATCTGGCATCCGTCCTGATTTCCGGTCGTGAGGATGTGTTCATCAGATTGAAGAAGAGCGGTATCTGCAGACTGTCGGTTGGCCGACTCCGCTTCGGAAGGTGTGCCACTTTAGAATGGCTAATGGGACCTTCGCAATTATTAGCCTAAGGGAAATATTACTCATTTCACGCCATAGGAGCCTTTAGTGTTAGATTTCAAGGGCCTTCTGCAGAATATTCTATGAACCTTTAATGGCTATTTGAAGTTGACTATCAATGACCGTACAGGAAGGTAAACTTTCACCGATGGACCCTAACGAATCCAAGAACGAATCTGAGGTAGCAGCTAACAGAGTCTCTTCGGAATTCCCGCCGTCTAAAAAGCAGCGGCGCAGGAGAGAAACCGGACGGCGTAGGAAAAAGCCGTTCCCGGCCGTGATGCGCCACGCATCTACCTCGCTGGACCCGTCTCTTTACATAAACAGAGAACTCAGCTGGCTCGAATTCAATGAACGTGTATTGGAGGAGGCAAGGGACCAACGCCACCCGCTTCTTGAGAGAGTGAAATTTCTATCGATTGTCGGCTCAAACCTCGATGAATTCTTCATGATACGTGTCGCCGGAATACAGGAACAAGTGCGTGCAAATCTCGTTGAGCTTTCCCCCGACGGTATGACCCCGGTGCAGCAGCTCGAAGCAATCCATAACAGGGTCGTGAAGATGGTCGCGGAAATGCGAGATTGTTTCTGGAAGGATCTGCACCCCGCTCTTGCCTCTGCCGGAATTCATTTGCTCAGGATGAACGAGGTACGGCCGGAAGAACGGGCAAAGCTGGCTGATCTTTTCGCGCGAGAGATTTTCCCGGTTCTCACTCCCTTAGCGTTTGATCCGGGCCATCCGTTCCCTTACATTTCCAACTTGAGTCTCAACATTGCCGTTGTGGTTGTCGGTCCCCAGGGCACCGAACGGTTTGCAAGAGTAAAGGTACCGGATGTAATTCCAAGGCTCGTTCGCATTCCCGATGAAGCTACCGTGCAATTCGTCTGGCTTGAAGATCTGATCTCGGAAAATCTTGGGTTGTTGTTCCCGGGAATGAAAGTGAAAGAGTCTTATGTCTTCAGGGTCACACGGAATGCCGACATGGATATACAGGAAGACGAGGCAGGAGATCTGATTGAGTCTATCCAGGAACTGGTGAAGATGCGACGATACGGTTCCGTGGTACGCGTGGCAGTCGAGGACACCATGCCGGCGCGCATCAAAGAAATTCTCATCGAGAACCTGGAGGTGCTTCCCGAAGGAGTTTATGAGCTGCGGCCGCCGATGGGACTCAGTCATCTCGATTGTCTCCTCAGTCTCCAACGCCCGGAGCTGAAGGATCCGCCGTACCACCCTCTCAACGTCTCGGTACAGGAAGATGGCGACGATATCTTCTCTGCCATACGACAGCGGGATATCCTTCTACATGCACCTTACGACTCGTTCAGTCCGGTGGTTCAATTCATCCGGGCTGCGGTCAATGATCCGAATGTGCTGGCAATTAAACAGACTCTCTACCGGGTCGGAAAAGAGTCGCCGCTGATTCCGCTTCTGATTCAGGCCGCAGAGAATGGTAAGCAAGTGGCGGTACTGGTCGAGCTCAAGGCTCGCTTCGATGAGGAGAACAACATCGGTTGGGCAAAACAACTGGAGCGTGCTGGAATCCATGTTGTTTATGGACTCGTTGGATTGAAGGTCCACGCGAAGATGGCCCTCGTCATAAGAAAAGAGCAAATGGACGATTCGTCTACGACCCTTCAGGTCGATGGACCCGTAGGGGCTCATCGAGAAAGTCTCCGGCGTTATGTCCATCTCAGCACCGGAAATTACAACCTGGTCACGGCGCAGATTTACACCGACTTGAACTATTTCACATGCAAAACCGACATCACTGAAGACGTGACCGAAGTATTCAATTACCTGACCGGTTATTCGTGCAAGGAGACTTACAGAAAACTCGCAGTCGCGCCGGTGTCGTTGATGCAGAAGCTCACGTCTTTGATAGACGACGAGATTGTAAATGCCAAATCGGGAAAGTCCGGACGAATCATAATGAAGATGAATTCTCTGACCGATGTCCAGGTAATTGAAAAACTTTACGAGGCTTCAAAGTCGGGAGTAAAGATAGAAATGATCATACGCGGCATCTGCTCTCTAAGGCCTGGAGTGAAAGGAATCAGCGAGACGGTACGCGTGGTCAGCATCGTGGGACGCTACCTGGAGCACAGCAGGGTATTCTACTTCGAAAATGCCGGGAAGCCACGGCTCTACCTCAGCAGTGCGGACCTCATGAGCCGTAACCTGTATCACCGCGTAGAGTTGATGTTTCCGATAGAAGAGCCCGCTATGATCGAGATGATCAGGAAGGAAGTCCTGGACGCGGCGCTTGCCGACAGGAGCCGAGCAAGGGAATTGCAGTCCGATGGGAGCTACAAGCGGGTCGAGTCACAAAGCGGAGAACCGGAACTTGACAGTCAGCAGGCAATTATGATGGCACGCTCAAAGGGGACAGCCATTAAACGTCCGATCCCGCGTGAAGTGCCGACAGAGGACAGGTAAGGGCACTCACCTAAAGAAGCCTAAGCGGAGCCAAAGGGAAACAAGCTCCAGGCGCCGGGATCATAGTTCCAGGCAAATCCGAATTCCAGGAAGAGAATCAGATCGACAAGGGCGCGGGACAAATTGAAATTCGGGAATTAGAGCCTGATGTTTTGAAGTCGATGCTTTCGCCCTCAAAACGCATTCGATTCAAACGCATGAATCTAATCTTCGTAAGATTTATATGCGTAAAGCAGGCGTCTCTATTCCGTAATGTTTTATTTTCAGGTAAAGCGTTTTCAGGCTGATGCCGAGAGCCTGTGCAGACTTGCTCCTGTTGAAGGCGTTGGCCTTCAGCACATTTTCAATGTGAATTCTCTCGAGTTCAGCGAGCGATAACCGGGTAGGTATGCGGCGAAGGTCGGCAGACCTCACCTTCGATGTCAGTGCAATCGATTCCGGTCGTATCTCGTCCCCGGTCGTTAGAATCGCCGCCCGCTCTATCACATTTTCGAGCTCGCGTATGTTCCCGGGCCAGTCGTAGTTTTCCAGCAAACGCATCGCATCGGGTGCAATCCGCTTCACCTGGCGAGACTTGCTTTTCTTCTGAAGAAAATGCTCCACGAGTGAAGGTATGTCTTCCCGGCGACTGCCAAGTGCCGGTACCTCGACGTGCACGACATTCAAACGGTACAGCAGGTCTTCCCGGAATTTTTCTTCTTCGACTTCGCGATGGATGTCTTTGTTGGTTGCAGAGAGTATGCGTACGTCAACGCTCAGCTCCGCGGTGCCACCGACTCGCCTGAAAGTCCCTGTCTCTATGAAGCGCAGGAGCTTGGGCTGAACAATGAAGGTGATGTCGCCCACTTCATCGAGAAAAAGTGTACCACCATCGGCGATCTCTGCGAGCCCCTGCTTCAGCGAGTGAGCGTCCGTGAAAGCACCTTTCTCGTGACCGAAAAGCTCGCTCTCGATTAAGGTGTCGGGGATTGAAGCGCAGTTCACAGCTACGAAAGGTTTAGCGGCACGGTCGCTGTTCTCATGGATGAGGTGGGCTATCAATTCTTTCCCGGAGCCGCTCGGCCCGGTGATCATCACCGAAGCATCGCTTGCCGCCACTTTCAACGCAATATCGATGACTTCCTTCAGCGCGGCGCTCTGACCTACAATTTCAAACCGCCCGCTCTGGAGCTGCATCTTCATCACCTTGTTGTCAACCATGAGCCGCCTCATATCGAGAGCGTTCTTGACGGACACCAGCAGCTCCTCGAAGTTGTATGGCTTGGTGATGAAATCAAAGGCACCCATCTTGATCGTATCGACGGCGGTTTTGATGTCGCCGTAACCGGTAAGGATCAAGACTTGGGAATCGGGATGATTTTCTTTGGCGAATTTCAGGACGTCGATGCCGTTGACCCTCGGCATTTTCAGATCGAGAAGAATTACGTCGTACCTTTTCCCCTGAACTTTGTTTATGGCAACTGCGCCGTCGTTTGCGATGTCTACTCCGAAGCCTTCTTCTTCAAGCTGAATCTTCAGAAGGTCGGTAACGTTCTTTTCGTCATCAACTACAAGCGTCTGCACAAGGGGTGTTGGGGTCATAACAATTGCCCGCCGATATTGACCTCCAAATGTAATTGGTTCGTCGCTACTTCAATCACGTGGTTATTCAGATAGATCGATCATCTTTATATTGCCGATGTACGCAGTAACCTTGTCTCCTTTTAGCTCCTTCAGCTTTGCCACTACGCTTTCGATGCGCTCGGTGTTTTCTTTCATTATCGCAAGATAGCTTGTTACATCGGGCGGGACTTGTTTGCGCTGGAGAACATTGATAGCAAGCTTTAAAGCAGCGAGGGGATTGTTCAACTCGTGGGAGATTGTCACAATGAGACTCTTTATTCCGTCGAGCCGCTCGCGTTGTGCCACTTTATTCATCTCGGATTCGGCAAGCTTCTCTCTCAGGCGGACTCGCTCCACCACACTCAAGATAATACTCGGGAGAACAGACGTGATGGCTTCTTCTTTCAGCAAGTAGTCCTCAACGTCCAGTTTCATTGCTTCGATTGCCAGTTTGAAGTCGACCGCGTTGGTAAGGAAAACAATCGGGATTCTGATTCCCCTCTCTCGAATGAGACGGGTAGTTTCGAGGCCGTTAATACCCGGCAATTGAAAGTCGACGAGGATTATATCCAAATTCCGACTGTCGGTCAGAAATTTCAAAGCATCCTCACCCGTCTCGACCCAAACGAGATTGAATTCGGTGTCCTTGTACGGTTTCAGATAGAGCTGGGCTAGTTTCGGTATTCCCGGGTCATCTTCCACCAACATAATGTTCAATTCACGTTTTTCCATCGCAACAGGCTTCCTTCTTTCAGTTAAGAAGTTTAAGATTTCCGCACGATTTTTCCAATCGTGCATTTCTCACAACTTCCAAACAGAGTCTGGAAATGAAGCGAGGATCCCGAGAAGAGAAAGCGAATTCGAGTGCGATCAGTCCATTACCTTTCTCAGGAATGCAGGTCTTTCACTCTGCTTGAAAACCTCAGGCGGTGCGGTCTCGCCGTCGTTCTCGGCCTGGTTCAAATGTATATTGATGCCGTTCCTCTCGAAAGTCGGCTCATCGAAAGCACGCCAGTCCTTGATGCTCCAGGTCTGATCTTTTATTCTGTCCTTTTCTTTAGGCACAATTCTGTTCCTGGGCTCCGGCGTCGGTAGAGGCTCAGGGCGCTTGTTAAGTCCGGCAGCAATCACGGTCACCACGACTTCCTTCTCGATCTTATCGTCAATCGATACTCCAACTATCACCTTGCTTTCATCATCTCCATTCTTTGCAACTCCACGTACAGTCTTCACAATCTCATCGTATTCATGAATGCCAAAGCTCGGCCCGGCAGTGATGCTCACCAGAATTCCCTCGACGCGTTCCAGCGCAACTTCTTCGAGGAGAGGATTGGAAATCGCAGCGGAAGCCGCCTCTGCAGCTCGCCTTTCCCCGCCGGCTATCCCGGTTCCGATGATCGCGTCGCCGCGTGAAGCCAGCACCGTTCTAACATCCGCAAAATCTACGTTGATGAATCCGGGCTTTGTGATAATCTCGGAGATGCCTCGGATCGAGTCATACAGAACGTCGTAGATCTTCTGCAGAGATGCAAGATACCCTGCGGACTTATCGGAGATCACGAGGAGCTTTTCATTCGGAATCACGATCAGGGCATCGACGAATTTCTTAAGCTCATCGATCCCCGCATCCGCATTTCGCATCCTCTCTTTCGCTTCGTTCGTGAACGGCTTTGTTACCACAGCAACAAGAAGTGGGTTGTGGTTATCGAGGCCGTCCTGATTAACTTCATCACGGTCTGCGCCTTTGAGAATGCTTGCAACTACAGGCGCTGCACCCGTTCCCGTACCACCACCCATGCCGGCAGTGAGAAACACCATGTCGCTGTCCTTCAATGCACGGTATATCTCGTCCCTCGCTTCAAGGGCAGCTCTTCTCCCGATGTCGGGATTTGCCCCGGCTCCGAGCCCGCGGGTAGTATTCTTGCCGATTTGAATTTTGTTCGGCGAGACACTCCTTTCCAGGTCCTGCAGGTCGGTATTCATCGAGATAAGATCGACGCCATGTATGCCTCGTTTGGCAATACTGTTTATGGCGTTGCCGCCGCATCCCCCGATACCTACTACCCGGATGCGCGGTCCTTGTTTTTCATTGTCGAGTTCGAACACGTAAGGCCTCCTTTTTAGATATTGTCGACTTTCTTAATAAACTTTTTCACAAACTGAATCCCTTTTGAAAACAGACTCATATTACTTTTCCCTTTTTCGGGCATGGCACTTCGCTCTTTCTCGTTTGGGGAGACAGATTCGTTGGATAACGTTTCTGTAAATTCGATGGCAGATCTTCCAACTCCGCGCCTGAGCCCGTAATGGATCAGACCAACCGCCGTGGCATAGATTGGATTTTCCACCTCGCGTGCAAACCCACCGTCGAATGGCTGAGGGATCCCGATTTTTGATGGAACACCGAGTACATATTCGACAAGCTCGGGCATCCCCCGCAGAAGGGCGCCGCCGCCCGTGAGCACGATGCCGGCCGACAGGTGCCGGGAGTAGCCGGATCTCTTTACTTCCATCGCAACGATGTCCAGCAACTCTTCTATACGCGGTTGAATTATCTGGGCAAGAAGCTTCTTGTTTATCTCTATCGGTTTTCGTCCGCCGATTCCCGGGATCAGGATCGGCTCATCGTCGACCACTTCGGATACCATGGCATATCCATGGTTCACCTTCAACTCTTCTGCCTGCTCGGGCAATATTCCCAGACCTTTTCTGATGTCTGTTGTAATGTGGTCGCCTGCAATAGGAATGACTGCGGTATGCCTGATCGTCCTGTCCTCGAAGACTGCGAGGTCGGTTGTCCCGCCTCCTATGTCCAGGAGTGCAACTCCAACTTCTTTTTCATCTTCGGTCAGGACTGAGTAGCTCGACGCAAGCGGCTGGAGCACAAGCTCATCGACCTTGAGACCCGCTCTCTCGACGCACTTGTGAATATTCTGTGCCGCTGTGACTAGACCGGTAACCACATGCATCGAGGCTTCCACTCTGACGCCTGCCATACCGACAGGATCGTGGGTCACTGTTTGACCGTCGATTATGAACTCCTGTGGTATGATGTGTATGATCTCGCGGTCGCGGGAGAGATGAACCCGTCTCGAATCGTCGATGAGCCGGTCAATGTCCGACTCGGTAATTTCATGGTCCGGGTTGCTGATAGTTATGATGCTGTTAGTCTTGAAGCTCTCGATGTGTTCTCCGGCTATGCCCACTATGGCACTCTTTATCTTCATTCCGGGCTTCGATTCAGCAATCTGGACAGCTTCCTGTATGGACTTGACCGTACGCTCAATGTTTGCGACGACTCCTCTGTTGACTCCTCCGGACCTGCTGGTCCCGACGCCGAGTACGTTCAGTTTTCCATTTGTGTCGACTTCGACCACCAGTGCGCAGACTTTCGTTGTACCGATGTCGAGCGCCACCAACATACTATTGTTCATTTGCATTCCTCAATTTACTTTCCCGGAATTTTCTGCAACCGGGACCGCCGCCGCAGACTGGTTCGCCGGATGTGCCGCATTCCCATTCTTACCGTAAGGCTGCATCCCCAGCACGATCTGCCCATTGTATCTTAAATCGACATACTGACAGCGTGAGCCGTCGGCGGGCCCCAATTTTGTAAGGAACTCATGCAGATAAACGAGCTTCCGCCACAGATCTCCGTTCCCGACAATTACCGGGACAGAACGAGCCGTTGTAAACGCCACAAGATTCCTGTTCTCAATTCTGACCTCAGCGATATTTGCGCTCAATCCGTCTCCCATTTCTTCAGCATCGCGTATGAACTCGACGGCCTGCATCACGCTGCCGTGCACCGTGTCCCCGACGCCAAGCTCCTTTGATACGTCGGTGATGAGCGGAAGGCCTCCCTTCCGCGCCAGCGGAAGAGGAAGAACTACACCGCTTCCATCGACCGAAAGCACCGCCGTGGGAGTAGCGACCAGGGCAATCGGGTTCCGTTCATGGACGGTGATCGAGAGATCATACGGAAGCGCCCGAACCACAACCGCCTCTTTCACAAACGGGTTTTCCTCCACACGCCGCGAAATTTTCGCCAGACTGAGCTTGAACAAGGGAGAGCCTTTCCTGACATCCGCAATCGTCTTCACTTCCTGGTTAGTCAGGATCCGAGCATCGAACACCTGAACATGTTGCAGCACGAGCTGGTTCTTCCAGTTCTGGGAAACGAAGTACAGTGCCGCTATTACGCAGACTGTCAGGCTGAAGTAAATGTATGTCCTCCCTATATTACCCATTTAGCTTTCCGATAAATTCCTCACCATATTTCGAAATATCTCCCGCACCAAGCGTGACCACTATGTCGCCTGCTTTTCTCATCTGAAATAGAAAGTCCGCGAGCTTCTTCTTATCAGGAACGTAGTAAGCTTCCTTGTGTCCGTATGCTTTCGCATCGTTGACGATCAGCTCTCCGGTAATTCCCTGGATAGGCTCTTCACGTGCCGGATAGATTTCAGTCACAACCAGCACATCAGCGTTTAGAAAACTCTTGCCAAATTCATCATGAAAGTCTCGCGTCCTCGAAAAGAGGTGAGGTTGGAAAACCGCAACCACCCGTCTTTGTGGCCAGCCGGACTTTAGTGCTGAGAGAGTCGCTTTGACTTCTGTCGGATGATGTGCATAGTCATCGACCACCATGATGCCGCCGAACTCTCCCTTGACCTCGATTCGCCTGTAAACTCCTGTGAAGGATTCGACGGCGTGCTTGATTTTTGCGAAATCTAATCCGAGCTCCAGCCCGATTCCGATTGCCGCAATGGAATTCTTTACGTTGTGAAGACCGGGAACATTCAACTTGATTTCGCCGAGGTTGGAGCCGTTGTGTAGAAGAGTAAATCTACTTCTGTTTTCGTCGAAAGAGATATTGACAGCACGAAGATCGGATTGCGGATTGAGCCCATACGTTACAATCTTTTTCTTGATCAACGGAAGGATTTCCTGGATCGACGGCTCGTCAAGGCAAAGAATAACAAAACCGTAGAACGGGACCTTGTTAGCGAATTCCACAAAGGCACGTTTTATGTCTTCGAGGTCCGTATAGATATCCAGGTGCTCGCGCTCCAGCGTTGTTATCACTCCGATTACGGGAGTAAGATGAAGGAACGACCTGTCGAACTCGTCTGCTTCGACGACGATATACTCGCCATGACCCAGCCTTGCGTTAGTTCCGCCGAAACTCGACAGCTTGCCGCCTACGATCACCGTCGGGTCGAGGCCGCCCTCCATCAAGACGAGGCTTGTCATGCTCGTAGTGGTCGTCTTGCCGTGCGTGCCCGCTATCGCGATCCCGTATTTCATCCTCATCAACTCGGCAAGCATTTCTGCCCTTCTGATTATCGGGATCTTTTTCTCCGATGCCTCGACAAGCTCAGGATTATCCTGACGGACTGCTGATGAGTAGACAACCACGTCCGCCTCATCGAGATTCCCCGACGCATGCCCCTGGTGAATCTTCGCACCTAACTTTTGCAACCGATCGGTAATCTCCGTTAACTGCCTGTCGGAACCGGTCACCTCAAATCCCTCGTCGAGGAGAATTTCAGCGATGCCGCTCATGCCGATACCGCCGATGCCGACCATGTGTATTTTTCTAACTGACTTGAACATTCTTCTTTACTTTCTCGCTGAGTAATGCGAAGGTCTCCGTCAAATCTCGTTCAGCATGGAAATGAACCGGATTAATTCTGATCGCACGCATCTGATCGCGGAGCTTAATTTTTATCACCCGGAAACTCCCCCTTACCTTCACTCTCTTCGCGCGACCTACCTGGATCCATTCGATGTCTTCCAGTTTTATCGCCCGACTTTCAAACCGGTTCTGGAAAATTATCGAGTCGTCGCCGACGACGACATCTCTCTGGTAAAGCAGGTTGAAAACGAGAACTATGACGGAGTAACCGAGAACGATTACGAATACATATACGATCGGGTCTTTGAAGACGATTCTGAATTCACCGCCTGAGAAAGTGCCGCGAATGATCGCATAGACTATGAGAGCAACGGCATATACGGCGACCGACTGGTAATAGAATTCGAACCTGCGCCTGAAATGCTTACTCATGTGCACCTGCCAATTTGAGCACAGATGCCGCGATCACCTCTGCCGCATCCCGGTGCTGCAGTGATTTCAGCCTGTCGCGCATGACCGAGACGCGACTTGAATCCTCGATTAATCCGAGAAGCTCGCCCTTGAATTTTTCTATCGGCTCCGATTCCTGTACCATGATTGCTCCGCCGGCCTCAACCAGGGCACGGGCATTTTCAACCTGGTGGTTCGCCGGTGCATACGGATACGGAACGATCAAAGCGGGTAGACTGAAGTAGACAATTTCCGCAACCGTTGTTGCACCTCCCCGGCACACTGCAACGTCAGCCGCCGAGTACGCGTAATCGATCTGCTCTATGAACTCCAGTACCCGGATTTTTCCCGGATATCTGTCTCCGATCTCACTCACTTTTGCAAAATCCAGCGAGCCGGTCTGCCAGATCAACTGACAATCATGTTTCGTCAAATCATCTACGACATTGGAGACGGCATCGTTTACTCTTACCGCACCGAGACTTCCGCCGGTGACAAAGATTGTTTTCTTTGAGTCTTCGAGACCAAAGAAACGAATACCGTCATTCCTCGATACTTTCGTCATTTTTCTCAGAGGGCTTCCGGTTACAAACAGATTCGGAGGATGCCCGAATGGAGTCTTGCGGACGAAGTACTTCCTCGAACTTTCGAATGCTATGTGGACTTCGCGAGCGAATGGCGCAAACATCCTCGTCATCGCTCCGGGGTAGCTGTTATGCTCCTGAAGCAATATCGGAGTCCGTGTGAAAACCGCGGCGGCGCAGACGGGACCGGAAACATATCCTCCGGTACCGACGACAACTTGAGGTTTGAAAGCCAGAAGCAATCTTAGAGATTGAAATATCGAGACCATGATCTTCGCGGGAAGTAGAAAATTCGAAGGCTTCAACCTTCGCGAAAACCCTCCGATCCAGATCGACCGGAATTTGTAGCCGAGCTCCGGTACGACTCTCGCTTCAATTTTGCTTTTCGTTCCGACAAAGATCATATCTACTTCGCCCGCCGCAGCGAGCCTCTCAGCAATCGCTATTGCTGGAAAGACATGTCCACCTGTCCCGCCGCCGGCGAATACCACTCGTACCATCAGCTGTATATCCTCCCGACGACCGGATCGCTGCCCCGATTCTTTTTCTTTCTTACCTTTTGTTTTTCAACTTTCACCGCATGCTCCCCAAATGTCTCCGGTATTTGCTTCGAGATATTCAGCAGAATCCCGATACAAGCGGCGTTTACGATCATGGCTGTACCACCATAACTTACTAACGGCATCGGGAGACCGGTGGTGGGGAAAATGCCGAGAGCCACGCCCGCATTTATGAATGCATAGAGCGAAATCATGGTCGTAATCCCGCCGGCCAGAAGGAATCCAAACCTATCGGGCGCCCTTTTCGCAATTGCTGTACCACGGAAGGCAATGAACAAAAAGAGGAGCATGACGAAGACCGAGCCCCACAGGCCATATTCCTCACCGATAATGGAATAGATGAAATCGCCGTACGGCTCCGGAAGAAACAAATTCCTCTGCTTGCTGTTCCCTGGGCCAACTCCGAGAATGCCGCCGTTGCCGAATCCGATAATTGATTGACGTACCTGGTAGTCGCCTGAACCATGATCCAACCACGACTTCATTCGGGCAACCCGGTACGATTCGAGCATCAGAAAAGCCGCACCCGCAGCTATCGCTATCAGTGCCAGAATCGCCAGATGGCTCTTCCGCGCCCCTCCAAGGAAAAGGAGGACACCCACAATTGCAGCTATGATCATAGCGGTACTGTAATTGGGTTGCTTGCCGATTAACACCACCACGATTAGCGTCCAGGCAAGTGGGCGATAAAGACTCTTGCGATCGCCAAGCTTCTCGGAGTTTTCCGACAGATGCGCAGCGACAAATATGAGGATCGCGACTTTAGCCAGGTCAGACGGCTCGAAGCTAAATGGACCAGCATGGATCCAGCGTGCTGCCCCTTTAATAACGACATGCTCTCCAATTGCAACGACCAACAAAGCCACCGAGATTTCTATCAGTAGAAGTGCAAGCTTCTGGTATTTGTGGTAGTCAAATTTTGCAAGGATGAATATCAATACGACTCCGGCCAGGACCTTGAACATATGGCTTTTGAGAAAGTACGCAGGATTCTGGAATCTAATCTCCGCCCAGAATGCGCTCGCACTGTAGACAATTACCAGGCTCATAAACATTAACGACAGCACGGCAAACAGTAGCCACTTGTCCGCAGGCCTCATCCCGACGACCGTGGCAGGTTGCTCGTATGATTCGAGTTCACCGGTATGCAAAGTGGATTCACTCACAGCGCCATCACCAATCTTTTGAATTCTCTCCCTCTATGCTCGTAGTCCTGGAACATATCGAAGCTTGCACACGCCGGCGACAGGAGGACGACATCTCCGGGCCTGGCCTCTTTGTTTGCCTTTGATACCGCGTCCTCCATCGACGTAGCCATGATGCATCTTGTTTTGTCGGAGAACTCCCTCAGCATCTTCGGAGCGGCCTGCCCTATCAGTACCATTGTGCGCACTTTCTCATGCACCAGCTCGAAAAGGGGTGCATAATCGTTACCTTTGTCCTTTCCACCTGCAATCAAGACTATCGGATTTGCGAAACTTCCTAAGGCGTACCAGACCGCATCGACGTTTGTTGCCTTGGAGTCGTTGACAAATCTTACTCCGCTCAACTCGCGCACAGGCTCGAGTCGGTGCTCGACTCCGGGAAACTCGCGTAGTGTCCCGGCTATCACGGTCGGTGAAGCTCCGAGTCGCCACGCGGCAAGAGATGCAGCAAGCGAATTATACAGGTTGTGGACACCGGGGATTCTAATTTCCTTCACATCGATCAGGAACTCGCTTTTCCCGTCGCTGACCAGGTAAACCTTGCCGTCTTCTGCGTAAGCTCCAAAGCTAAGCCGGTCGTTAACGCTGAACGGTAAAAGTGCGGTGTTGAGTTTGCTGCAGTGGTCATTCACGGCCTCGTCATCGTGATTGAAGACCGCGCAGTCATCCGATGACTGGTTCATGAATATCCTGAACTTCGATCTCACGTATGCCTGGTAATCCGCATAGCGGTCAAGATGATCGGGAGTTATGTTCAGGAGAACTGCCACTTCCGGCTTAAAGGTGTCGATGTGATCCAACTGAAAGCTAGATACCTCCGCAACAACGATTGAATTCTCATCGGCATCGAGCACATAATCCGAGATAGGGAAACCGATATTCCCCGTCACGAATGTTTTTCGTCCGAGGTTCTGGAAGATCTTTCCAAGAAGAGATGTGGTCGTCGTCTTCCCATTAGAGCCTGTGATTGCCGCTATCGGCGCCCGGCAAAACCAGGACGCGACTTCTACTTCACTATACACGTTCAGGCCGACTTTCTTCGCGTGCATCACGACATTCGAGTTTGAAGGAACACCCGGACTAATGACAATAAAATCTGCGTCGAATACCCGATCCGAGTGCGCGTTGAACTCGTAAGCTATTCCGAGGCTTTCCAATGTCTCGGTTTGTTTGGTCGCCGCCGACTGCGGCTTGTTGTCACTGACGAAGACCGAAGCACCCTGGGACTTCAGAAGCCTGGCCGCCGCTATGCCGCTTCTCGCTGCACCGAGAATTGAAACCTTCGCCGACTCTATTTTTTCTGGTTTGCTCAAATCATCTCACCTTGAACGTCGTCAAACTTAAAATCGCGAGTAATATCCCGACAATATAAAACCGTGTGACAATCTTGGGCTCAGGAACACCGACTAACTCAAAATGATGATGGAGCGGAGCCATTCTGAATATCCGCCGTCCTTCGCCGTACTTTCTTTTGGTATATTTGAAATAGAGAACCTGAGCTATTACTGAAAGCTCCTCGGCCAGAAAGATTCCTCCAAGTATGGGCAGGACCAATTCTTTTTTTATCATTAACGAAATGCCCGCGATTGCTCCACCGAGCGCGAGCGAGCCGGTGTCGCCCATAAAAACCTGTGCCGGGTAGGCATTGTACCACAGGAAGCCGAGTGAGGCGCCAAGAAGGGCCGTACAATAGACGGAGAGCTCACCGGTCCCTCTTAGGTAAACGATGTTCAGATAAGTACTGAAGTCGACGTTCCCCGTAATGTAACTCATGATAGCCAGGGCGAGTGCAGTTATGCCGACGGTACCGATTGCCAGACCGTCAAGGCCATCCGTCAGGTTGACGGCATTCGATGTCGCGGTGATGACAAAGATGACAACCGGAACGTAAAAATATGAGTAGTCAAAATTCACACTCTTGACGAAAGGAATCGTCGTCAGTGAATTGAAAGGATGAAGCATGGGCAGGAAATAGAGTGTGCAACCCACAACCAACCCGATTCCAATTTGCCCGATAAGCTTGTAACGGGCAACGAGTCCTTTTCTCTTTTTTTTCACAACCTTTAGATAGTCGTCCAGGAAACCAAGCGCGCCGAGCCAGACTGTCAACAAAAGCATTAGAAGCACATACGGGTCAGTCAAGTCGCCCCAGAGCAACATAGGAATGAGAACCGCTCCAAGGACGATCAAACCGCCCATGGTAGGGGTGCCTGCTTTCGACTTATGTGATTTCGGTCCTTCGACTTTTGCCTGCTCGCCGATCTGGTGCTTGTGCAGCTCCTTGATAACGACCGGTCCGATCACGAAACTGATAAATAATGCTGTGATCGCCGCGAGTGCGGCTCGAAAGGTGATATATCTGAACACCCCGAACCCCGGAGGGTGGTACAACCTTTCCAGCAAATCGAAGAGATAGTATAACATTACCTGCCGCCTCCTGGCTCAAGTCTGCGACTCAATTCTCCGACTACCTCCTCCATCTTCATTCCGCGCGACCCTTTAACAAGAACGACATCCCCTGCGGAGACCGTATTGAGCAGGCTTCTGCAAAGTTCATCTTTATTATCGAACGACTCGGATTTCACATCACTGTCGGACGAGCCTGCCATCTCACGCGCAAGGTCTCCGAAGGTGAACAGGTAGTCTACCTTATTCAGGGCGATTTCCTTTCCAACTCGCCGATGCTCACGTACCGAAGACGCTCCCAGCTCCAGCATGTCTGCGAGTACTGCGATCTTCTTACCGGATGAACGAACCGTTGCCAGCCATCGCAATGCGGCTATCGTCGACTCCGGATTCGAATTGTAAGTATCATTCAGAATTGTCACCCCACCGACTCTCAAGATCTGCATCCTTTTTTCAACAGACCGATAAGACTCAAGTGCTTTCTTGATATCCTCATGAGCTACTCCGAAATGAAAACCGACGGCGGCGGCGGCGAGAGCGTTCGACGCGCCGTGAATTCCGGGGATCTTAAGATGGATTTGTTCCTTTTTGCCGTCATGATTCATTTCAAATATCGCACAGCCTGTGTCGTCAAATCCGATCAGCCTACCTGAAAGATTTCTTTTCGATGCTGCGCTATCACTAAATCCATAACTGAATTTGTGTCTCAAGGATTTCGACAGGCCGAGAATAATTTTGTCGTCGGTGTTTATGAACACAAGTCCCTTATGTTCACCGAGGTAGTTGAAGAGTTTGCTTTCTTCTTTCTTCACGCCGCCGGTGCTCCTGAAAAACTCCAGGTGCTCGTTGCCGATGTTTGTGATCAATCCTGCAGTGGGGCGCGCGATCTCGCACAGCCTCTCAATTTCTCCGAAGTGATTAGTCCCGATCTCGATAACGGAAAAATCGTGGTCTTCTCGTAGCTGAAAAAGAGTAAGCGGCACACCGATCTGATTGTTGAAATTTCCTGATGTCTTCAAAACATTGTACTTTTTTCTCAGCACCCTCGCGGTCATTTCTTTTGTCGTCGTTTTTCCATTCGATCCGGCGATAGCAACGATCGGGATTTTGAAACCGCGGCGATAAATTTGCGCAAGCTCGCCAAGTGCACGAGTGGTGTCTCGTACAACGACCAGAGGAAATACCGCCGATACCTTTTTGTTGTCGTTGTTCCACTTGCGATCCACTACAGCACACGCGGCTCCTTTCTGAATCGCTTCACCGACAAAACTATGCCCGTCGTATCGTTCTCCCCTCAAGGCGAAAAAGATTTGCCCCCTCGATACTCTCCTCGAATCGGTAGACACACTCTTGGCAGACGTGAAGGCGAGGTTGAGAAATTTCGCGTCAGGGAGAGATTTTATTTGGTCGATTCGGATCAAATTCTCAGTCCGAGTCCTTTCTCAACTTCCTCACGATCGTCGAAATGATGTTTGACTCCTTTTACATCCTGGTAATCTTCATGCCCTTTGCCGGCAACGACGACTATGTCATCCGGTCGAGCGAGATCTAGTCCGGTCAGGATGGCTTCCCGCCTGTCCACGATACGGAGCACGCGGCTGCTGCCTTGCGTCATGCCTGTGAGAATTTCATCTACAATTGCTTCGGGGTCTTCATATCGCGGATTGTCGGAAGTGACAATCGATATGTCGCTCAACTGTTCAGAAATCTTTCCCATTTTAGGCCGCTTGGTTCTGTCCCGATTGCCGCCGCATCCGAAGATCGTTATGAGCCGGCCGGCTTTCCCGGCGTTTTTGAGGATCTCTTTCGCCGCCTCGAGAGTCTTCTGAAGAGAGTCAGGGCTGTGAGCGTAATCGACAATCACCGTGAAACCCTTTCGGGAATCGATGCGCTCGAATCTCCCTTTGACATTCTGGATTCGCCCGAGCGCTTCTGATGCAAGGAAGGGATCATAGCCCACCATTACACTAACTGCAAAGCCTCCGGCGAGGTTATAAGCGTTGAACTTGCCCACAAGTCTTGAAACTATAGAATAGTCTTTGCCATCGAAGTGAATCGTTATAGATGTTCCATCTTTATCAAAAGCTGCCCTTATTATTTGAAACTCCGCACGAGGGTCGAATCCGTAAAAAGCTTTCGTCCCTGACGTGTCCGCGAGTATCCGCTCGCCATAGCCATCATCGATATTTGCGACTGCAACGCTGCCGGTCGGAAGTGAGTCGAACAGGATCTTCTTTGCCTTGAAGTAATCTTCCATCGTGAGGTGGAAATCGAGATGGTCCTGCGTAAGATTGGTAAAGAGCGCCCCCCTGAAAGGAATTCCGTAAACCCGGTTCATTGCAAGAGAGTGCGAGGACACTTCCATTACAGCGGACGTTGCCCCTTGTTCAAGGGAAGCAGACATCATCTTCTGCAAATCTACGGACTCAGGAGTTGTGTGAGTGGCTGTTTGAAGTGTACTGTCCCCCAGCATGTATTCGATTGTTCCGATCAAAAGGACTTTGTCTCCTGCCGACTCCATGACAGACTTGATTAGATAAGTACTTGTTGTCTTTCCGTTCGTGCCTGTCACGCCTACCACTTTCAACCTGTCGGCAGGGCGGCCGAAGAAATTTGAAGCCAATGCAGAAAGGGCACGTCGTGTATTCGATACCAGTACTTTTGTCGAGTTATGAGAAAGGAAATAATCGTCACCCACGATGCTATCATCCTCGAGCACGACGGCAGCAGCCCCGCTCCCGATGGCATCGACTATGAATCGATGCCCATCTAACTGAGTTCCTCTTAGTGCAACGAAAATTGTATTCTCTTTTGCTTTCCGGGAGTCGTAAACAATTTCTGAAATTTCTTTGTCGAGATCTCCGACAGCCTCAGTCACGGAAGTATTTCTCAGAATATCACTCAGCTTCATTAATATAGCTCGGAAAAATTCATTGTGCCTCCAGAACAAACTATTTTGACCGCGATTCTCTTGTTGATCTGAACGCCGGGACTCGGGGACTGGCTGGAGATCGGACCGCTTCCGGTTATCTGAAAAGGAATGCCTGCAGAAAGAAGAAAACTCGTTGCCGCCCGGACGCTTGCACCTCTGAAGTCCGGCATCCTGGTCACGAGCTTTGCATCCTCGAACAATAGTCTGACCGTCTTTCCTTTCGCAGCCAGTGTCCCAGCACCTGGTATTTCTTTCCTAACGACAAACCCGTCGCCACCGTCTCCGGACGTTTTGAATCCGAACTCGTTAAGGATCGCTTCTGCGGATGAGTGGTCGAGGAAAACCACGTCCGGTATTCTTACCATGTCACTCCGGTCGTCGAGTTGTACGGGTGTCGCACCAGGGCGCGGGGGGTTGTCATCAGCATGAGTCGGTTTTGCGTTCGAGATTTCATCCGACGCGAATCTCAAATTCCCGATCCCCTTCCGAGTCGTCCTCTGCTGGATAATGCCGTAGATGCGCTCCGCAATTCTCTTAAAGATTGGTGCTGCTACCATCCCACCTGTGTAAGCATTTGTAGGAGAATTGATCATTATGTAGCCCGCAATTTCCGGATTAGGAACGGGAAAGAATCCGGCAAATGAAGCATGGTAAAACTCTTTGGAATATTTCCCGTCGACGAGTTTTTCGGCGGTCCCTGTCTTCCCTGCGATGAGGAAATTACTCACCTTCGCAAAGACGCCCGTACCATGTTCCACTACATCAACGAGTATACCGGTAAGTGTGCTGGCAACGTCGGGTGTGACAACTCGTCGTATCGGAGCCGGCTGATTTTGAAAGAGTATTTTTCCGTCCGGGGCGGTAATCTTATCGACGATGTACGGCTTCATGAGGATTCCCCCGTTTGCGATCGCGGCGTATGCCGTTGCCATCTGCAAGGTGGTCACCATGACGCCGTACCCGAAAGACATGAACGGGAGCGACAGCCTCGACCACTGATACGGTTTGTACAAGACACCAGGCACTTCACCAGGCAGCCCAATGCCGGTCAGCTCGCCGAATCCGAAATCCCTCGCGTACCTGTAAAACTTATCCCCGCCGATCTTCTGGCCAATCTTCGAGAAGGCAATGTCACTCGATATCGCGAGAGCTCGCCTGAAACTAATCCAACCCGAGGGCTCGTAGTCCTGGATCACCGTGCCGTACAACGAACGACTGCCGTTGTCCGCAAATATCATATCATTTGGAGTCTCAATCCCTTCTTCCAAAGCTGCGGATGCGGTGACAAGCTTGAAAGTGGATCCCGGCTCAAAGACGTCTGTGATGGTACGGTTTCTTGAATCGGCCATCGAATACTGGGTGTACTCCGCTGGATCAAATGGAGGATAATTCGCCATCGCAAGGATCTGGCCCGTATTTGGATTCAGGAATACCGCACATCCTGCAGCAGCTTTGGCCCGCTGTACGCCGGCCGCCAGCTCCTGCTCGACTATTTGCTGGATGCTCAAGTCGAGCGTGAGCTGGATGTTGTCGCCAGCGACCGGCTTCACTCTCGGATAATCCACCGACGGCATTCTCCTTCCTGCCCCATCGAGCTGCATGACTTCGAAGCCATTCTTTCCCGCAAGCAGCGAATCGAATTCCATTTCCACTCCGCTTGCGCCTTTACCGTCGACGTTTGTGAATCCAAGAACTTGGCCGGCAACTTGCCCGTATGGATACAACCTCTGCTGATCTCGCAATCTGATAAGACCGTAAACTTTGAAGTTCTCGAGAGCGACCGTCTGGTCAGGCTCGACATCTCTCTCAAGCCAAACAAACTGGGTTTTTAAATCCAGTCTATCCATGAAAAAAGACTTCGGAGCTCCGAAAACGGAGGCAAACTTGTTTGCTATCAGATTCTTGCGTGCCGTGTCCAGAAGCTGCGGATCCGCCGCATACGAGTATCCGTAGATATTGGAGACCATTAGACTACCATTTCTGTCGAAGATCATCCCCCTCGCCGCTTTTAAGACGACCCGACTACGGTATTGCTCCTGGGCAATCTTATGGTAGTGGAATCCTTCGATAGCCTGGATAACAAACAACCTTGCGACGACAACTGATGCGAGTATTGCAAAGACCACCCGCAGAAAAGCGAGGCGGCCGCCGTAATTGACAGTTCTCTTTCTGTCACCTGCGGGACTGTCTTCCTGAGCTGCCTGCTCCTCAATACGCGGGCTGTTCCAAGGCAGGCCGCGCTGCAGTCTGTCCAGATTATTTCGTTGAGTCTCGCGCATCTCTTCTTTCTGCTCGCTCCAACCGGTTCTTGCTTACAGTTATCTCATCCAGTGTCTTACCGCTGAACACCAATCCCAATCTCTCGGATGCGATCCTTGTTATTCTCTCAGCGCTGGAAAGCTTCTTCAATTCTGCCTGGAGAGAATCATTTTCAATCTGGGTCAGGTTATATGTTGAGTCCAGCGAACTTATTTGCGCGACGAGGTTCTCTACTGTGACGCTGTCGTTGACGATAAGAAGCAGCACACCCACGACGACTGCAAGAACCAGAATGAATTTGGATACAGAGACCGGCGCGCGCCTGCCGGGCACGGATTTCCCCGGCGATTTTTCCTTCCCATCTGTCATACAATTTTTTCTGCAACTCTCATCTTGGCACTACGTGCCCTCCGGTTTGACCTGATCTCGTCTGCTCCCGGTACTATCGGCTTCCGGGTAATGAGTTTGAGCCGGGCAATTTTCCCGCATGTGCAAATAATGGAGCCGGGAGGACATACGCAGGTCGCTGCCTCATATTTGAATTTCTCTTTGACTATTCGATCCTCGAGAGAATGATATGTCAATACCACCAGCCGTCCGCCGCGCGTCAGGAAATCTATTGCGGCAGTAAGACCGTCAGAAATCGAATCGAGCTCCTTGTTAACTTCGATTCTTATCGACTGGAAAATTCGAGATAAAGATTTGACAGACCGACCACATATCTTAACAACCAGGTCAGCAAGCTGGGAAGTGGTTTCAATTTTGGATTTAGCTCGTTGCCGGACGATTGCATTAGCCAGCGCGTGCGACCTCGGCTCCTCTCCATATTTGAAAAATACACCGGCAAGGTCTGCGGAGCTGTAAGTATTGACGACTTCGTAGGCCGATGTTTGAAGCTGCTTGTCCAACCGCATGTCCAATCTCTCATCGCGTCTATAACTGAAGCCGGGCTCAGCGTCAACCTGGTAGGAAGAAACACCAAGGTCAAAAGTTGCACCGCTGATCGGATTGATATTTTTCTCTCTGAGTACTTCCGCCAGAGTCGAGAAGTTTCCCTTTACAAATATCAACCTTCTGTCCGCGCGGGAAAGTTCATCCGCGAGCCTTCCGGAATTCTCGTCCACATCGAAAGCAAGGACCCGGGCATCGTTGCTAAGCCTTGAGAGAAGCTCGCGCGAATGTCCACCGCCACCGAAGGTGGCATCGACATACGAACCGTCCAAATTGGTAACTAAGAAATCCACACTCTCCTTCAGCAACACAGGTTGGTGGTAAACTTCCATTACTTGTCCAGGCCCGCAGCCATGACCTGTTCCACGATGGTCGCGTAGTTCTCCTGCTGTGAGTTCAAATACTCGTTAAAGGTTTTTGGATTCCATACTTCTATTCTCTCGAGTGCACCGATTATCACAACTTCCTTTTCGATTTCGGCGAACTCGAGGAGGTTTTTCGGAACACTGATCCGCGATTGAGAGTCCAACACAATCTCATCCGAAGTCCATGAAAGAAGTGACCTCAACATGTATCTGTGCTTCTCTTTGAACTTATCGAGCGAGTGAAGTCTCTCCTCAAGTTTGGTCCACTCATCCAGCGGATAGAGGTACAGGCACTTTTCGTCTCCGCGGGTGACCACAAAAGTGTCGCGAGCCTCGGACGAAAGGGTCTTCCTGAGTTTTACCGGGATGTTCAAACGGCCCTTGGAATCAAGAACATATTCATACCTGCCTTTGAAGGATGACATTTCTCCTCTGACTTCTAAGTGTTCCTACAGGACACATTTTTTTAGTACAGATGGTGGGAGTGAGAGCCTTCCCCACTTTTCCCCACCACGCTGCAAATTTAACCGTTGTCGCCCAAAAGTCAAGCGAAAATAATCACATTGTTACACTGACTCAACGATTCTTCAAATGGGATTCAATTTGAGTCTATAACACCATTTAACGCCGTTATAATCTTTTTGCTAAACATATTAAAA
>JAKASW010000012.1 GCA_021818875.1 Bacteroidota bacterium | reverse complement strand
ATGAGATGTTTGATAACCGGAGCAACTGCCGTTCTCGGGAGTGGGACGCCTTCCGTCGAATCTTATCACAATTCAGTCTCCGGGAAATACAAGCTTCTGAGCTTACCCGATCGGATTGACGGAGCGAGGATGCCGAAGATTGAAATTGTCGACATGAAAAAGAAGCGGAAAGATAAACTGGTCTTCGGGAGCTTGAGCGACGAGCTGATAAGAAAGATCAATGTAAGACTTGAGAAAAAAGAAGGAATAATAATACTCCGCAATAGAAGAGGCTTCTCTACTTATCTCCAATGCAGTGAGTGCGGCCACTCGGAAATGTGTCCTAATTGCGACGTCGCTTTGACGTTCCACAAGAGAAGGAGACATCTGAGGTGCCACTACTGCGGCTTTGTGAAGGAAGTGCCCGTCAAATGTTCGGAGTGCGAGAGCACAAAACTCTATTTCGGCGGCACGGGGACGCAGAAAGTAGAAGAGGAACTTGCAGGAAAATTTCCCGAGGCAAAAGTACTTCGCATGGATCTCGACACCACTTCTGTCCGGGGGGCACACGACAGAATCCTGACTGAGTTTGGAAATGCCGAGGCCGATATGCTTATTGGGACACAACTAGTTGCGAAGGGGCTGGACTTTCCTCGTGTGACACTTGTCGGGGTCATTTCCGCGGACTCGACAATGCTGCTTCCGGACTTTCGATCGAACGAGAGGACTTTTCAGTTACTGACTCAAGTGGCCGGCAGGGCAGGGAGACGCGAGAAGGAAGGCGAGGTTGTTATCCAGGTTACTAACAGTGAGGATGAAATACTTCGATTCGTCGCGAGCCACGACTACAGGACCTTCTACTCAACAGAGATCGATGTGCGCCGTCAGTTAAACTATCCTCCGTTTTCCAGAATGGTGGTGATTGAATTCCAGGGAAAGGATCGGCGTGAAGCTGAAGCGTCAGCGGACAAAGCGGCTAAAAGAATTAAAAAGAGTCTTCCCGTGATCGCTGTGCTTGGGCCAGCACCTGCTGTAATTGGAAGGCTCAGAGGAAAGTTTCGCTTCCAGATTGTAATCAAGTTAAGCAAGAACCTGGACAAAACGAGCGAAAGATTGGAAAAAATCCTTGACGAAGTAGACGAGGAAATAAGGCGGGCATTCGGCAACTCCGTTAGATCCTTCGCCGATGTTGACCCGATGACGATTCTATAAGTATTTCAGCATCAGGTAGATGAACGGGGCAGAAAACAGAAGCGAGTCGAAACGGTCAAACACTCCACCATGACCGGGAATCAAGTGGGATGAATCTTTTACGCCCGCATCCCTTTTGAAAAGTGACTCCACGAAATCCCCCGCCTGCCCGATAGTACCGACGATGACTCCAGTTCCAAGCGCCATTTTGATGCTCAGGTTTGGCAGGACCAGGTACTTCGAGGCGACTGCAATTGCGACTGCAAACATGAAACCGGCAATCGCTCCTTCCCATGTTTTGTTCGGACTAACGAGCTTGCTCATCTTGTGCTTGCCGATTGATTTCCCTACGAAATAGGCTGCGGAATCACATACCCAGATTGTCACCAGGATGGAAATAATAAACATACCAGCGTCCCTGTCTGCGGGCAAAACCAAGCGAATCCCATATCCTTCTCTCAACGCGGTCAGGAAACATCCGAACAGACCGATGTAGACAACTCCACTCAAAGTCGTGCCTACGTTCTCAAAAGCTCCTCTGACTTTATCGTCTCTCTTCCTCGCAAGCTCGAACAACAACACAAACCCGACGGAGAATACTAACAAATCGGGGATGTTTCTAAGTCCGGTAGAGTACACCTCTGCATTCATTAACGCTGCTATTGCGATGCCTACAGCAGATGCCGGCTCGAAGGATTTAGATTTTGCCAGTCCATAGAATTCGTTGAGCGATAGGACGATTATTGCTGTCGTGAATATGAAGAAATATAGTCCACCGAAGTAACATGCGAGCAAAATTACCGGGATTGCAACTATGGCAACGATGACCCGCAAGGTAAGGTTGGACATTACTCGTCTTCCTCCATTTCTTCGTTGCCCAGTCCAAGCATGTCCACCACGTTTCTTGCTTCGTCAAGCCGCTTCGCAGGAACACGGACTTCCACTATAGTCGGTCGCAGGGAACTCTCTGTAATGTCCGGGTTCACTTTGGTAAAGACCTGGCTTTCAATCCCTTGCTGATCGAGGTTCACATAAAGCATTGCGGCTTCATACTCAAAATCGAATGTGTGGAGTACTTCCCAGTTCTCGAGGTAGATGCGATGTGTTGAGTCATTACAGAGAAACTTGTTGTCGTCGCTCTCGGCACACTCTTTACAAACAGCCTTCCCGCAGGTTACGCAATAAGCTATTGCCTCGTTATCAAGGTGAGTCTCGCAGGTCGGGGGATGATCTGAATCGCTAGTCGGATTTACTGCACCGCATGCAGGGCAATAGAGGTAGCCATCTGAGTCAAGCGCGTTTCCGCAATTGCCACAGTAAGCTGAAGTGACGATCTCATTGCCACACCGTGGACATCTGTCAAGCTTTTCGGCGCTCCTGTGACCGCAATTCGCGCATTTCACGGCTGGTTTGCCTCCTGCCTCAATTTGTTGTGGTTTGATGTCAGGTAAACAGTCATGCCAAAAATTAAGACGAGGACAATTGACCATTCTATGATGTACGCCACGCTTACTCTTGTGTCGCCCGATGGTGCAACAAGGCTGTCCTTCTTCCATAAGTAATAGATTAGTGCAGAAAGAAAGTTATTTGTGAAATGCGCAACCATCGGAACGACTATGCTCCCGGTTGCCGACACCAGATAACTCAGGTATATTCCAAGGCTGGCTAATGCGACGAAGGAAAACGGATCAAGATGGTACGCGCCGAAGATCACGCCCGTCCAGATTATCGCGCTCCACTTCGGCAATGAACTTTCAAAGTTGGCCTGCACAAGGCCCCGGAATAATGTCTCCTCGCAGATCGCAGGCGTTACCGCAATCACCGCAAGTACAAAAAGAAAATCGCTCGGACTATGGGCGCTCAGGAGTATAGCATAGGTATGGTCAATGGCTTTCTGAAACGGCCTAATTGCCTCTTTGACTGTCGGAGAAAGCGGAATGAGACTCTGCAGGTAGAGATACAACTCCAATAGTTGCTGAAGAGAAATGACACCGACGACCGCGAGCCCGATGAAATACCAATCGGTTTTCTTGTATCGAAGAAAATGCTTCCAGTCTTTCGATTGAATCTTTGTCAGAAGCAATGCAGGAACGAGTATGAATGCAAACTCGGCGACCATGGTGATCAGTCTGAACGCGAGAGTCTGGCTTGCCGCAGGTATTTCGCCGAACAAGAATAACGTTATCCCGCCGCCTATGAGCTGGTAAAGAAGGAAGACTATGAGGAGTGCTAACAGCGCAAAAGGGATTGGCCTAAATTTCAACCCTCTGTTGCTGGTATCCTGGAGATACTCCTGGTCAGACAAGTTTTCTCCTAGTAGACCGATGTCAGCGGACCGGCGAGGCCGCTGTAATGGACGAGATCTGCATCCACAGATCCGATAATTACCTGTGTCGACACTTTGACAGGTACTCTGAGGGAATCATCGCTCACCCATACAGTGATTTTGCCGGTGTTCCGAAACAATCCGCCTTTTACAATAACGGGTTCGATGACCTGACAATGAAACTTCCCAGCCTTGGTCGTGACATTCTGCTCACCCAGGTATTTCACATTAAGCGGGTAGTCTTTGTCATTGTAGAAATTCGAGAAGTGCACTTCATCGCCGACTTTAAGTGTGTCGTAGTCCAGAGTCCGTGCGTAGAAGAATGCACTCACTGCATCCTGAGTGTACCGCTTTATCTGATAAGGTCCGCCGTCGCTTGTCATAGCAGTGTGGGCGACCTGGTTGAACTCTGCCACAAAATCCCTTTTGTAACCTCCTTCTCTGACATGCTGCTCAAACTTCCATGGGAATAATCCCTGAACGTCCACGAGAGATGAATAATAATCACGTACTTTGAAAAAAATATCGAAAAAGCTCGCAGAACGCATAGAGAACTCAATTTTATAACATTTCCTTGAACCGTAATATTGATAAGATGGTACGGAGATTGTCGCACTGCCCGCTGCGATTGGCCCGTAATAAATGGTATAATCCAGCTTCTCGCCAACAGTGAATGCATTGTTTGGGATTGTCCTGAACTCGTAATCGTCATAGTCCAACTTCGCGGCAGCATCGGACTGTGCCAGGTTGTCCCCGATTCCCTGTGCGGTCCCGATAGACGAGGTATCCATCGGGCGGACCGCGGCCTGATGGCCAAAACCTAATAGTCCTGACAAGACCAGCATAGTGGCTGCGGCGACGGGGACATTCGACTGGAGATTCATTTTGCCTTTACGGAAGTCAGTTCAAGAATAGATCGCATTACTTCTTCACTAGAGATGCGATCGACTTCGTCGGAACCATCCTTTGGCGTGAGGATGAGCTTTCTTTCCGTAATCGGAGCCCATCTTTTTGGAGTCATCGGTTTGTTGTTTGGATAAATGCCAACCACCGGTGTCCCGACAGCGGCCGAAAGGTGGATCGGCCCTGTAGAATTTGAGACAAAGACTTCAGCATCCTTGAGAAGCGCCATAAATTCTTTCAGGTAAAATTGACCCGCGACATTGACAACTCCCCGGATACCGGTCGAAACCCGCTCGCACAGTCCTCGCTCAGCTTGAGAACCTGTCACTAGCACGATGATGTCCAGGTCCCTTGATATGGTTTCAAGGAGGATTCTAAATCGAGTCTCTGGCCATGCCCTTGCGGAGCCTCCGCTTCCGGGATGGACCACGATGTATCTGTCCTGCACATTTTCCTTCAGGAAGAGCTTCACTCTCTCTGCTGCTCCAGCATCCGGCTCTAATGTTATGTCCATGATCTTCTTGTGACAACCGATTGCTTCTGCAAGCGAGAGGTTGTACTCCGCCTCGCTCTTGACGGAGTCCTTTCGATGCTCGTGGACTCGACGGTTAAATAGAAATGAGTACCATCGGTACGCAGTGCCCACTCTGACAGGTATCCCGGCGGCCACGGCACTGGCGGCAATTGGAAAGCGAGGGAAAAGGGTCAGGATTGCATCAGCATCTGCTTCTCGAAGTTTTTTTGCGGTCGATCCCAGCGACTCCTCCGGGTCATAGATTATACTTCTATCCACCGCATGAAAACTCGCGGCGACATCAGCGGTATCTTCCCTGACAAGTGCTATGACCTCCGATTTCGGAAAGCACTTTTTCAGCGACGCGAAAACAGGAAGGGAGAGAACTACATCACCTATTCTGTCTGTGCGTGCCACTATGATCCTTCTTGGCTCCTCTTCCATCTGATTCAATATAAGCCTGTGTGGAGTTCAAATTCAATTTGCTTCGCATTCCATCCTTCTAAGAATCAATTGTCAGACGACACAAAAACCTGATATTCCTGTATGTGTTGAAGGACTGTGATCTCCTGTCTACCGGACATGCAAGTCCACGCGCAGACACTGATCCATCATTCCGTTACTTCCTTTCCCACGATTCCGTCGTTTTCCCGGTCTGCCTTTCACTTAAGATCGCAATTCGTTATTATTTCGTGTTCTCGATGAGGTCAGGTTTTTAAAATTGGGATTTTGAATTTGTATAGTATTTCAGATTTAGTTAGCGGCAGAAACCCACTGCCTATGGCAGTGGTGATGTGAAGATGGCTTCGCCAGTCGAACTCACCCCTTTCTCCCCTCTCTTTTTCGAAAGAGAGGGGACGGGGGTGAGTTCGGTTGGAGATGCTGAATTTCTTGAATGACAAGATCTGTTGGACATATATCCTTTTCAGAAACCACCGGCTTTGCCGGTGGTACTTCACAGTTTAGGGTTTGTTTGATGCCTTGCCGCGCCATGGATGTGCGAGCAGATTTCAGGAAGATATGATTTCGGAACAACGCGAACGGGACCTTGACCTTTTCGACCGCCAGGCAGCCTACGAAGAACGAGTTCTGAAGGTCAGAGAACTGGCGCACCTCGTGAAGGAAGTCCTGGAGGAGGGGTTCCCGTCGATAATCGTGGAAGGGGAAATCTCAAACTTCAAACGTCACATGCCTTCCGGACATTTGTACTTCACGCTCAAAGATGAGCAGGCCCAGGTAAGGTCTGTGATGTGGAGATCCGACGCGGCGCGTTTGAAATTTGATGTGGCCGATGGAATGAAAGTATATGTAAGGGGGAGAATTTCACTATATGAGCCGCGAGGGGATTTGCAGCTCTATGCAAGTACGATTACGCCGGCCGGACAAGGTGCGCTCCAGCTTGCTTTCGAGCAGTTGAAAAAAAAGCTGGACGCCGAAGGGTTGTTTGAAGAGGGACATAAAAAGCCACTTCCGTTTCTGCCCGCCAGGATCGGTGTCGTGACTTCATTGGAAGGTGCGGCCGTCCGTGACATAATAAGCATTGTGGCGCGGAGGTTCCCGGCAGTCGAGCTTTTGATTTATCCGGTTAGAGTCCAGGGAGAAGGCGCCGCGGAAGAGGTTGCTGCCGCCATACGTAATTTAAACCTTATCAGAAATGTGGATGTGCTCATTGTGGGAAGAGGCGGAGGCAGTCTCGAAGACCTGTGGGCTTTTAATGAAGAGATAGTGGCACGCGCAATTTATGATTCCAGGATACCGGTCATCAGCGCAGTGGGACACCAGGTAGATTTCACTATCTCAGATTTCGTCGCGGATGCCAGGGCAGCGACCCCGAGTGCTGCAGCCGAGCTGGTTGTGCCCGACAGAGCTGAGATACTGGACACGCTGTCCGGTGCTTCAGGTCGGATGAAAAAGGTGGTTGGGCAATTACTTGATCAGCTGAAACTTCAACTTGACCGACTAACCAGCCACTATGCGCTCAAGCAACCGGCTTATCTCGTCGACCAGAAACTTCAATACATCGACGAGCTTACGAGAAGACTGGACACACATGTGCTTCACTATCTCGACACTACTTCTCAGCGACTCGGAGCGGCCGAGGCGCGCCTGAACACATTGAGCCCGAGGCATGTCCTTGGGAGAGGATACGCCTTCGTCGAGGGACCCGGAGGCCTGGTCAGCTCAATAGGCAAGATCGAAGTGGGGGAGAGTGCAACAATACACTTGAAAGATGGAACACTAGATACGCTCGTAAAAGATAAGTATGGCCAAGAACAGCTCTAAAGAAAACACAGAGCGCCAGAAAGTGGAACGGAGTTTCGAAACCTCTCTAAGAAGACTGGAAGAAATTGTGGAGTCTCTGGAAGGCGGGAATACTTCGCTGGACGAGTCGATCAAGCTTTATGAAGAGGGGATGGCATTAGCGAGATCATGTCTGACCAGGCTGAACGAAGCGAAGCTCAAGTTGAAGAAGATTCAAAAAGACTCCGGTGGAAACCTTGAAGAAGTGGATATCGAGGAGTGATTGTGGCTTATAAGTACCTTGATTCGATAAACTCTCCTGAAGATCTGCGGAGCCTCAAAGTAAACGAGCTGAAGGTTCTTGCAAACGAACTTCGTGACTTTCTCATCGACACGGTATCGAAGATAGGCGGGCATCTCGGAGCGAGCCTAGGATCCGTCGAACTGACTTTGGCGCTCCATTATGTCTTCAACTCTCCCGATGATAAGATCGTGTGGGACGTTGGCCATCAGGGGTATATTCACAAGATCATTACCGGCAGGCGGGAAGTCTTCGAGACTATCCGGCAGTTCCATGGCATAAGCGGCTTCCTTAAGCGGACGGAGAGTCCGTATGATGTGTTCGGCGCTGGACATGCAAGTACATCAATTTCCGCCGCACTGGGTGTTGCCACTGCTCGCGATTACATGGCGGAAAAATTCAAAGTGGTCGCGGTTATCGGCGACGGCGCAATGACCGGCGGAATGGCTTACGAAGGAATGAACAATGCCGGCTTGCTGAAGAAGAACCTGATCGTAGTCTTGAACGACAACCGAATGTCTATCGCGCCGAACATGTGGGCAATATCGAATTATTTCAGCAGCCTAACGGTTACTGGTGCCTACAATAAGCTCAAGACAAACGTCTGGGATCTCACAGGCAAATTGGATTCGGTTGGAGACAGACTCAGGAGAGTCGCAGGCCGGCTCGAATCGGGGATGAAGGCCGTGGTGACGCCGGGAGTTCTCTTCGAAGCATTGGGCTTCAGGTATTTCGGGCCATTCAACGGACACAACGTGACACAATTGGTGAAGACTTTCAGGGAAGTGAAGGACTTGAAAGGACCGATACTGGTACACGTTACCACCGAAAAGGGGAAGGGTTACCTGCCGGCAGAAGAGGACAAACAAAGGTTGCACGGAGTGGTCGCATTCGACAAGGTAACCGGGACACAATACAAGAAGGACGGCCCACCTGCCCTGACAAAAGTCTTCGGTGAGGCACTTGTTGAGATCGTTAGAAAGAACCCGAAGGTCGTCGGCGTCACGGCAGCAATGCCTGATGGAACGGGTCTGAATATTCTACAGAAAGAATTCCCCGATAAGTTTTTTGATGTCGGGATTGCCGAGCAGCACGCGGTGACCTTTTGTGCCGGGATGGCCACGCAGGGATATATCCCTGTAGCGGCGATATATTCTACTTTCCTGCAAAGGGCGTTCGACCAGGTCATACACGACGTAGCGATCCAGCATTTGCACGTTGTTTTCGTATTGGACCGCGGCGGTCTCGTAGGTGCTGATGGTCCGACACATCATGGTGCGTTTGATCTGACATATCTGCGCCTCGTGCCCGGAATGGTTGTTATGGCACCGAAGGACGAGACCGAGCTGCGTGACATGCTGCTGACGGCAATTAACCACACAGGCGGCCCGATTGCGCTGAGATATCCCCGCGGCAACGCTCTTGGATTTCCGTTGCGCGAAATGCGGGAAGTGCCGATCGGAAGGGGAGAGGTCGCGCGGCCCGGAACGGACGTGGCGGTCCTCTGTGTCGGCAATATGGTAGAGCATGGCATTAAGGCAGCGGATATCCTCGTGAGCGAAGACGTTCACGCTGAAGTGGTCAATATGAGGTTCGTCAAGCCAATCGATATCGACCTTCTTGCTGAGACCGCTAAGAGGTTCGACCACATTGTCACGGTGGAGGACAACACTGTCCGAGGCGGATTTGGCAGTGCTGTCCTGGAAGGCCTGCAGGAGATCGGGAGGCCGAGGCGTGTCCTGAATATCGGCCTGCCGGACTCTTTCGTGGAACATGGTACACCGGAGCAGCTTTATGAGCTAATCGGGCTTGATCCGGAAGGAATTGCCAGAAAGGTTCTGGCTTTCATGAATACCGAAGGAATTTCTCAGAGGCAGCAAATATTTATGAGCAAATAGACGATGGGTGATATCAGACTCGGGATAGTCGGCGGCGGAGCTGTTGCGCAGGTAATCCACCTGCCGTTGTTGCGGAAAATTACGGGGGTGAAGGTGGCGGCACTCGCAGACCAGGACGGAAGGAAACTACAGGCACTTGGGAAGCAGCACGGCATCGATAGCCTTTATGAGAAGTACGGCGATCTAATCAACGATCCCGATATAGACGTCGTAGATGTCTGCACGAATTCCGAGAGCCACTTTGGGATTGCGCTCGACGCAATAAACGCCGGGAAGAACGTCATGATAGAAAAGCCTCCGACCATGGATGAGGCGCAGGCGCAAGTTCTTGCAAAGACAGCGTCGGCGAATGGAAAGATTGTGCTGGCCGGGATGAACAATCGTTTCCGTGCAGACTTTATGATGCTCAAGAGCTACATCAGCGAAAAGCAGCTCGGAGAAGTCTTTTACATCAATGCCGCATGGCACAAACAGGAACCGAGCACCAGGATGCATATCGACTCGAAGCCGCAATCGCGTCGCGGTGTCATGCTGGATCTCGGTGTGGTCCTGATCGACCTGGCTCTATGGCTTCTTGACTTCCCCGGGATAAAGGGTGTCAACGCTGCTCTCTTCAGCCGTCGGTACAAGAACATGGAAGATACCGCTCTTGTAACGATCCGGACTTCAGCCGGTTCGATGATCCGGCTGGATGCAAGCTGGGGACTCCAGCAGCCTGACGAGAGCTTCCGGTTTGAAGTCTTCGGTACCAACGGAACGGCCACAACCACTCCCTTAATACTGCATAGCAGGATGAAAGATAAATTAGTTAGCCTCACACCCGTCCAAAATTCGAAATTCGAAAATGTTTTCAAAAGAAGCTATGAAACCGAATTGGCCAACTTCGTCCGATTCCTGACCGGAGTGCAATTAGACGTTCCGACCATCGCACAGATGTGCCACGTAATGAAAGTTGTCGACGCAGCGTATCTCTCCGCGAAGCGTGAAAACGCCGTGAAGCTCTGATGCCCGCGATTGTTCTGTTGACCGACTTCGGAGATCAGGACTTTTTCGTCGGAGTGGTGAAAGGGGTCATAGCCAATATTAATCCGATGGCTAGAGTCATCGATCTTACCCATCAGATTGAACCTCAGAACGTAAGCCAGGCAGCATTCGTTCTTTGGGCGTCACATAAATTTTTCCCTGACGACGGCATATTTGTTTCGATTGTCGATCCCGGTGTCGGCACGTCTCGGAAGATAATTTGTGGCCGGATAGACGGTAGGATATTCGTTGCACCGGAGAACGGTCTATTGGATTACGTCGTCGCCGACGCGGAGGACTACGAATTCTACGAAGTCAACAGCCCGGAACACTTCCTCCCAAACGTGAGCACGACTTTTCATGGGCGGGATATTTTCGCCCCGGTAGCGGCTCATCTATCGCGTGGATTGCGACTCAACGACCTCGGCGGAAAGTTCAGCTACCCTAAAGTGGAGCGGTTCTATTCTTCGATAAGAAACGGCAGGAACACCGGCAAGGTAGTTTACATCGATCGCTTCGGGAACATTTTCACGAGTCTTCTCTGGAACGATACATTGTTGACGGGCAAATCGGCTCTCACAATCGGGTCACGGCATATTACCAGATATTATCATTCATATTCTGAATCACCGGGACATGCCCCCGTCGGGATAAAGGGGAGTTCAAGCTTGCTCGAAATTGCGGTGAACCAGGGAAGTGCTGCCAGAATATTGAAAGCGCGAATCGGAGATAAGGTGACGCTCTTGAATCGGGGGTCTGACAATGGATGACATAATCGTGATGCGGAGATGCCTGGACCTGGCGGGGAAAGGAAATGGGAGCGTCAGTCCGAATCCGATGGTTGGTTGTGTCATCGTCAAAGATGGAGAAATAATAGGAGAGGGTTATCACCAGGAGCTTGGTGGCCCACATGCGGAAGTAAATGCGATTCGCTCGGCGGCTCGCTCATTGGAAGGGGCTGAAGTCTATGTAAACCTGGAGCCGTGCAGTTACTTCGGAAAGACACCGCCTTGCGTCGATCTCTTAATTGAAAAGCGAGTTAGAAAAGTTCACGCAGCAATGCTCGATCCCAATCCACGCGTGAATGGTGAAGGGGTCCGGAGACTCAGGGCAGCCGGGATCGAAGTCGATGTCGGCCTTCTCGAAATAAAAGCTCGGAAGCTAAACGAGAAATTTGTGAAATTCATGATTGAGAAGACGCCTTTCGTGACTCTAAAGATTGCGCAGTCAATCGATGGAAAGATTGCGCTCTCGGCTGCATCACCGTCCACAAAAACACCGATAGAGAAATACATTACTTCGCAAGATTCCCTGGGGAAAGTCCACCTTTTACGATCTGAATATGATGCAATCCTGGTTGGTGCCGGGACGGTGCGTCAGGATGATCCGGAGTTGACCGTCAGATTTGTTAAGGGTAAATCCCCCGTGCGAGTAATTCTCGATGGAAAAGTGTCAACGTCTGCAAAATCAAGAGTGTTCTGTACGCAAGCGGCACGGACGATTCTGATATACGACGCTCTTATAGAAAAGACTTCAAGCTCGATTAGGAGAAAACTCTCAGTTCTGAAAAAGAGTGGAGTAGGTCTGCTCCCTCTTACGGCTCCGGGGCGGAAAAGAATTTCGCTTTCGTCGGTGCTGACGAGTTTAGCAAGTCAAAATTTCTCCTCTCTTCTGGTCGAAGGTGGAGCAGATATTTTTTCTCAATTCATCGGGGCCGGCCTCGCTGACAAGATTCACATTTTCACTGCACCAAGAATACTTGGTAGAGGTAAGGCCTTTGCCGATGGACTGAAGCTGAAGAGTCTGTCTGACGCCATCGTGCTAAAAGACCTTGAAGTTGCAGAGGTGGGCGAGGATTTGATGTTTACAGGTTACTTAAGGAAATGAGAGCCCTTTTTTCATTGCAAAGCCGAAGAGGCGCAGAGATTCAAAGTTATTGCAGAAGAATTGCGTCTGACTGTCTCGACATTGCATCTTTCTGGTTTCGGTATCGCCAGGTTAGGAGAACTTAGACATGTTTACGGGTATCATCGAAGAAATTGGAAACGTTGGCGGCATAAAAGGAAAAGGGACTGGAGCGAGAGAGTTCCACATCAAATGCAAGTCTGTCATGAGCGATCTAAAGCTCGGCGACAGCCTTGCTGTGAACGGAGTTTGCCTGACTATTGTTGAGAGAAAAGTAAGTGAAATCGGCGTTGAAGCTGTAGAAGAAACGATAAGGAAAACCTCTCTGGGAAATCTTCGGCAGGGAGACAGTGTTAACCTGGAACGGCCGTTGACCCTGAACAGCAGACTCGGCGGCCATCTTGTGCAAGGACACGTGGACACAACAGGAAAAGTTGTTTCGATTGAGAGACTTCTATTGAGCAGGATGTTCCGGATTCGGCTCTCCAAAGCCTTCATGAAATATATTATTCCGGTGGGAAGTATTGCGGTGGATGGAGTCAGCCTTACGGTGGCACAGAAGCTTTCCGACTCTTTCAAGGTTGCAGTCATTCCTCACACGTACAACAACACGATCTTCAGATATTACCGTGTGGGGAGCACAGTGAACATCGAGATTGATCTGGTTGCGAAACTCGTCGAGAGTATTGCAGAACCTTATGTCGATGGACTATCGAGAGTAGCACTTGGCGAGAAGAATAAAATACAGGGTTCCTGACAACAGGGAGAATTTCATTTCAACGGACGAATGGGAAGCCATCCGGTCCCTACAGAGATGGTACAACTCTGAATTCTTCTGGACCGGCGGCACGCTCAATTTTCGCCGTTTCCTGATTTTCCCTAACTATGATCGCGTCGGGAGTGACTCGTCGATTATCAGGCGCCGGTACGACGAGATGGGAAAAGCGGGTTATTCGGAGGAAGAAATAGTGAACGAGCTTGAGGCTAAGGAGCTGATAATTGTGAAGCGAGGGGGGTACGAGGACGGAGTAATAGCGAGCGGCTTTACGCGTGTAGCCGATAACGAGTTCAATGCTTTTCTGGTTTTGGACTTTCTAATAAAAGTCTCGAGGATCGCATGTACCGCGACGATCGACGTATATGACGAAGGAGACTTTGTCAAACCGCATAGGATTCGTCTCGCAGCCGGCGGCGGGATTTTGAAAGAAAGCGACGTGCCTTCTGACATCCTTGACGAGCTAAGGGCGACACGCCGCATCTTCGCAGTTGTAAATCCGGACAAGTACGATGGCCACCCGGAGTTTTCAAACTCTGTATCCGAGTTTAGCGAGCTGATGCCGGAGGAACGTGCAAAGGTTCTCGCTAACTGGAACTGGCTGGGTTATGAAAGCAAGGCAAGTTTTGATTTCAACGGCGACGACTTCTATGGCTTCGATTTGAACCTGAAGCTTTCGCATCTCTATTTCATATAAATACAACGAGGAGGAAATTATGATTAAGAAATCTATGATGCTGCTCATGGCGTTGACGTTCTGCATCGCCGGTGCTGCAAACGCCAAAATGACTCTCAAGCCTGGAGAGAGGGCGCCAAACTTTGACTTGAAAGGAAGCGACGGTCACTGGCATAAACTAAGTGATTTCCGCGGACACTATGTCGTTCTTTATTTCTATCTTAAGGATGAGACTCCGGGATGCACAACGGAAGCATGCACCTTCAGGAACGATTTATCTACATTCACGAAGGAACACGCAAGAGTCATCGGCGTCAGCGTGCAGACGGTGAAGTCGCATCTTGCTTTCATAAAAAAGTACCACTTGAATTTCCTTTTGCTCGCAGACCCGCGACATAAAGTTGCCAAAGAGTACGGTGTCTACAATCCAAAGTGGAAACTCGACGACCGGGTTACATTTCTTCTGAATCCCAACGGAAAAATTGTCAAAGTATACCCGAGGGTTGATCCAAGCATGAATCCGGACCAGGTAATAGCAGAACTGAAAATGCTCGAAACCAAAAAGGGCTGAAACAATTCGAGGTCGCTCGTCGCCTCGCTCCCCGGGCGACCTCTATCTTTTTTCCTTAAACTGCAGGAGGGCCAGTGCATCCGGTTGAATTTAAAAAAATCGATGGCGAGAAGATCCTTGTCAAGTGGGATGACGGTAAGGAACATACGATTACCGCGAAATACCTTCGCGACAGATGCCCGTGTGCCACTTGTGCCGGCGAATCGGTTTTGTGGAGAGAGTACAAACCATCGCCGCTAGAAATACTGACTCCAGGCAAATACAATCTGAAGGGTGCAGAGGTTATCGGGAACTACGCACTGGCTTTGACATGGCTCGACGGACATAACACGGGGATTTATGCGTTTGATTACTTGAGAAAAATCTGCGATAACCAGGCGTCAGGTGTCGTCTCAGGCCCCATGATTGAATGACCAATACAAGGTAAGTCCCAAACCTGAACTTCCGGGCTACAATCGATCTATAAGTCCAAAAAAGAAAATACTCAGAGGGCGGCTCCTGCATCGTTTGAAATTAAGCATTTGGAGCTCAGGATTTGTTCGGAGCTTGTCATTGGGAACATGGATCTATTTGGAAAAGGGAGGGAAGGCGACTGGCAGTTTGCCAATCGCCTTCACCTTATGGGGGAGTGGAGCAAAATCTATTTGGATGGAATAGCGAGCGCCAGGAATTCCTGCGTTTTGCTCTGAGTTGTTACTCTGAATAGCAAAGCATCGCCAGGCTTGTGAGCTTTTATGATTTTGTCGAGTTCATCGATGCTGTTTATGGACTCGTTGTCCACACTAGTTATGAGATCGCCCTGTTGCATCCCACGATCCTGTGCCTCGCTTCCCGGCATAACACGAGTCACGACAACGCCATGTTTCTGATGATATTTCTTGAGAGTTGCGTGATCCGCGTTGTCCACATTCAAACCCAAAGACTGAAGATTTGTCGAAGCCACCTGTGACGTCGTTGTGGCTGCAAACTCGGATCCGCCCCTCGCTTTCAAGGTAACTTCAAGCGTCATTTTCTTGCCGTTGCGAAGTACTTCGACAGGGACTTTGTCACCAGGTTGCTTGGTTGCAACAAGTTCTTGCAGCCGGCTCGCCTCGTTGATAGGAGTTCCATCGAATTTGAGAATCACATCTCCGGCTTTTATTCCGGCCGCTTCAGCTGGCGAATTGCCTTCAACACTTTGAACGAGTACGCCTTCCGGGTTCTTCATTCCCAGAGCGTCAGCATAAGTCTGATCTATCCCTCCTATCATGACGCCCATGTACGGACGAATCACCTTGCCATGCTCTATCAAATCTTCGGCAACACTTTTCGCAAGGTTTATGGGAATTGCAAAGCCGTACCCTTCATAAGAACCGGTGTTGGTGGCAATTGCAGTGTTGATCCCAACGACTTGTCCATGGAGATTGACAAGGGGTCCGCCGCTGTTGCCGGGGTTAATCACTGCGTCCGTTTGGATGAAGTCCTCGATGCCATATTTGTTCCGCAAGATATCGATGTTCCGACCGAGGGCACTCACGATCCCTTGAGTGACGGTGTAATCGAGCCCGAACGGATTTCCGATCGCCTCTACCCATTGACCGACATGGACGCTGTCTGAATTGCCTAAAGAGACGTAAGGCAGGGTGCCTCCGTCGATTTTTATCACTGCAATATCCGTTGTAGGATCGCGTCCGATCAACTTCGCATGGAATTGCCTTTTATCAAGCAGCGTGACCTTGATTCCATTGGGGTCTGCACCTCGAACGACGTGGTTATTTGTAATGATGTATCCGTCAGGGCTGACTATTATACCGGAGCCGAGAGCTACCTCCGGCTGAGGCGAGCCTTGCGGCATGTTGAAATTGTGGAAGGGGAAATTCGGTCCGAAGAAAAACTTGAACATATTGTTGGGTTGATTGCCGGGGACGTTCACCGCTTTTGGTGTCGACGTGACTTTGATTTGAACGACCGCCGGTGTCACAGCCTTCGCCACGCTCATGAAGGCGTCGCTAAGTTGTTGAATTGCCGGTGGCAGTTGACTAATCGGCGCTGTGCTCGCGCCCAACTTTACCGGTTTATGCGAACCGGTGATACTACCGAAAGACAGTCCCATTGATGCTATGAAAACGGCAGCAACGACGCTCAATGCGCCGGCTCCGTATGCTAATTTCCTTTTTATTAATTTCGCCATTTCTTTATCTCCTTGTTTCACGACAACAATATGGCTTCTGATTCGTGAACCGGCAATTAAATGGAGATGAAAAGATTTTCACACGATGTTTGGCTGATTCACACATTCAGATACATACCCCCAATTCCACGCATCGCAATTGAAAATATTGCCATCGGGTTCTATATTAATCGCAAAAAAATCAGGGATCATGAACGAAGGTAAAATAGTAGAGATAATCGGGCCGGTGGTAGATGTCCAATTTGAAAATGGGCAGCTTCCCAGAATCCTCAACGCGCTTAATGTACGGAGAAAGAACATCGATGGTACAGAAGACGTGCTGGTTGTCGAAGTACAGCAGCATCTAGGTGAGGACACCGTGCGGGCAGTCGCTATGGATACGACGGATGGTTTAGTGCGCGGAATGAAAGTCGTCGACACCGGAGAGCCGATCAAAGTTCCCGTTGGGCCGAATGTTCTTGGAAGGATGATCAACGTAATAGGGAAACCGATCGACGGGCTTGGTGATGTGAAGGCTGTGGATGAATACCCGATACACCGCCCGGCACCTAAGTTTGAAGATTTGAGCACGCAAAGGGAAATGTTTGAAACGGGAATAAAAGTCGTTGACTTGCTCGAGCCGTATTCGCGCGGAGGAAAGACGGGGCTGTTTGGCGGAGCAGGAGTTGGAAAGACTGTCATCATCCAGGAGTTGATTCACAATATTGCCACGCAGCATGGCGGATATTCCGTGTTCGGCGGAGTAGGCGAGCGGACTCGCGAAGGCAACGACCTCTGGCTCGATATGAAAGAATCGGGCGTAATCAGTAAGACCGCGCTTGTCTTCGGCCAGATGAATGAACCCCCCGGTGCACGTCAGAGAGTGGGTCTCGCTGCACTGACACTCGCCGAGTACTTCCGCGACTCGGAAGGAAAGGATGTTCTGCTTTTTATAGACAATATTTTTAGGTTCACTCAGGCTGGATCAGAAGTCTCGGCTCTTCTCGGACGCATGCCTTCGGCAGTGGGCTACCAGCCAACGCTTGCAACGGAGATGGGTGCCCTTCAGGAACGTATTACTTCTACCAAGCGTGGCTCCATCACGTCTGTGCAAGCTATCTATGTCCCGGCAGACGATTTGACGGATCCCGCACCGGCAACTACCTTCGGACACCTCGATGCGATGACGGTGCTTAGCCGCGCGATCGTAGATATGGGAATATATCCGGCAGTCGATCCGTTGGACTCTACATCTCGCATTCTGGATCCGCTAATCGTCGGTGATGAGCATTATTTCGTCGCCAAGAGAGTGAAGGAAATTCTACAGACATATAAAGACTTGCAGGATATTATCAATATACTCGGGATTGACGAACTTTCGGACGAAGACAAATTAACGGTTTCACGTGCAAGAAGAATTCAGCAATTCTTGTCTCAGCCTTTCTCTGTCGCAGAAGCATTCACCGGGAGAAAGGGAAAGTACGTCAAGCTCAGTGATACGATCGCGGGATTCAAAGCTATTATCGAAGGACGCTGCGATGAATGGCCGGAAAGCGCGCTCTACATGGCCGGTACACTCGACGAAGCCGAGGAGCAGGCTAAAAAGCTTTCCGAGGGATCTTTTGCAGGACAGGCAGCGTGATGGCTGACGCGGTTGCGGGAATCGAAACCAAGGAATTCACTTTAGAGATCGTGACCCCGCAGAGGAGTGTGTTTTCGGGACTCGTTCAGTCCTTCAATGTCCCAGGGACGATGGGAGGATTCGAGGTCCTGCGAGATCACGCGCCACTTCTCGCTACAATTGGGGTTGGTCCTGTGAAATTGGTCGACGGCGACGGGAACGAAACCTTTTTCGCGACCAGCGGTGGTTTTGTGCAAGTGGAAAATAACTATGCGGTATTTCTAGCTGACTCCGCTGAAAGAAAAGATGAAATAGACGTCGGTAGGGCGCAGGCCGCGAGAACTCGTGCCGCCGAAAGAATAGAGAGGAAGGAATCCGAGACTGATCTGAAGCGCGCACGTGCAGCATTAGCACGAGCTATCAACAGACTGAAAGTAGCCGAGGTTTTATAGGCTCGCCGCGGTTTGACTTTCAAGGGCACCGCGGAATCAGCCTTCCACATTCTGTTGTCTTCCGGCGATTTCATATAACCACTGCTACCTTCATCTATTTATACGATTTCGTTTCTATTTTTTCCCACCAAGCATAGACAAACCATTCCTCTTATTGTCCATCAGCTGTATGTGAACCACTACTTCAACTCACGTACTGATATGATTCCGTTTCTTGTTTCCGACAGCGTTCAAACTTAAATTTATCCGAAGAGGAGAACCAGTGTCGAAATTCATAATCATCGTTTGTCTTGTCGGTGGCTTTTTATTTGCGGGTTGCTCGGGAGTGAACCAGGTCGTAAAATCCCGACTCGATAAACCGGCACAGCCTGATCTGATGTCGAAGAACCCTGCTTACCGCGCCGCAATGGGTCACTTCATGGACGGAAATCTCAACGACATCAAAGGAGAATTTGCCCAGGCAATCCTGGATTATCAGGATGCGTTGAAGCTGTATCATGACCCTGCCATACTGGATGCGATGGCTCAGGATTTCCTGAGGCTGGATAAACCGGGGAACGCAATCGAGGAAGCGAGCGACGCTGTCTCACTTGCACCTGATAATATCAACTATAGAAGAACATTAGCACAAGCCTATTTAGCCGACTTCAAGGTTGACAGTGCGACTGATCAATATGCAGCTATCGTTAGAATCGACACGACCGACCTTCTGGATATGGTGGTGCTTGCACAGTTATATCAGAGGAGCCAACCTGAGAAAGCCGCCGGCCTTTATGAAAGGATCCTTCGCCTCCACGGCCCCGACCCTGCAATTATGATGCAACTGGTTCAGATCTACAACTCGAGTGGGAAATATGCCAGGTCCATAGATTTAATAAAGCAGATGCTTCGTCTGGATCCTACAAACGTTCCCCTGAAGGAGATGCTTTCCGACTTATATCTTGAGACCGGTAGCAACGAAAAGGCGCTGAGTATTCTTAATGAGCTGATGAAGACCCACGAAAACGATTTCACTCTTAAAGCTCGCGCCGCTACGGCTTATTTGAGAATGAAAGACTTCACAGATGCCGACAGCCTGCTCGATTCAATCTTCACTTCGGATTCCAGCAAAGCTGATGCGAAGTTTGCCATAGGACAATTCTATCTTGACGAGATGCAGCACGATTCTGCAGTTGTCCCGTTCGCCGAGGAGATATTCAGCAAACTTTTGGAGACGTACCCAAATGATCCGCGATCGTATTTGATGGCAGGGATGGGTGCGTCTTATACGAAACAGGACTCGCTTGCTCAGAAGTACTTGTCAAAGGCCGTGGCTCTCGACTCTACAAATGCTAACGCCTGGCAGGCACTGGCATACTTCTACTATCAGAGCGGACACTTCAACCGCATGGCAGATGCAATGACCAGAGCGGTGAATATTTTTCCCCAAAACTTTCAGCTGAATCTCTTTCTCGGCCTAGCCCTTAACCAGGCAAAAAGGAACGCGGAGGCGGTCAAGCCGCTTGAGAAAGCGGTGGCTCTCAGGCCTACCAGCATGGATGCTCTGAGTACTCTCGCGCTGGTTTATGAGTCTCTCAATCGCTACACCGATTCGGACAGAGTATATGAAACTGCCCTGCAGGTCGATCCGAACAATGCTCTAATTCTGAACAATTATGCCTACAGTCTGTCGGAGCGGGGACTACAGCTTCCGAAGGCACTTAAGATGGCACAGCTTGCAGTTAAGATCGACCCAAAAAACAGTGCATACCTCGACACGATCGCCTGGATTTACTTCAAGCTTGCAGACTACAAGAAGGCGGAGAGATACGAAAAGGAGTCCATTGCCCTGCGGACTCCGGCAGACGGGTCACCGGCGACTCTTGAGGAGCATATGGGAGACATTTATCAAAAGCTGGGCCAAAAGAGGAAAGCGATTGAGCACTGGAAAAAAGCGCTGAAAGCCGACCCAACAAACAAGTCAGTGGCAGAGAAGATCGAGAAAGCCAAGATTTGATTCGTTATTTAATCACTTTTCTTCTTGCGGTGCTTCTCTTCGGGTGTGCCACCATGCCGATTGTAGATCTCAACGGCATGACAGCGGAAGAAGTAAGCAACCGCATAAGCGGAGAGTCGAGATCGCTCGAGTATTTCACTACCAACGGTTACGGAAATTTCGAATCCAAGGATGGTGCTTACAGTGCAAGCTTTAAGCTCGCAATTCGCAGACCATCATTCACAAGTGTCAATATCTACGGGCCATTCGGGATGAAGGTGGCACAGGTTAAGCTTACCTCCGATACGCTACTTGTCTACAACAGTCTGAAGAATGAAGTAATAATCGGCAAACCTACAGCGGCAAATCTGAGAAACTTTGTGATGATCGATGCCGATGGATCATCTCTGAGCGATTTACTGATGGACCTGATGAAGCCTGTGTCTCACCTTGAAAACCCGACAATGACGAGCCAGCTCGACGGAAACAAACTCAGTTTTACCTATTCGAGCTACGATACGGTAGAAGTATACAAAATCGATGGCAGGTACATGAGGACTGCAGAGTACACGAAACTTATTGACGGGAAAGCTGTTCTCCGAATTAAGTATTCTGACTTTATCACGGTGGACAATATTCCTGTCCCGAAAAGTGTATGGTTCGAGGATCTGAGCCATGGTATATCGGCTAGATTGTTTTACCAGAATATTGCCGTAAACGAGAAAGAGGTTCTTGAACTTAACGTCCCAGCGGATGCGAAGGAAGTTATTCTCAATTAGCACAGGCAAGGGCTTGCCCACGAGGCTCGCCCGCCGTCTCGCCGAGGGCGGGACGGCCAGACTTACGAAACAAGCTATGCAGGGTGGGCGAATTGCCGAAGCCAGTCCGGCAAACGCAGGCGTCCTTCTCAATACACGACATGGCAGGCGAACCTGTGTACATGAGCTATTGCTTACCTTGACTCTCGTTTTTCTTTCGTGCGGAGTTTCTTTATGTCAGACCGGGCAGAAGCTTTCCGCAAAGAAAAAGCAGTTGAATCGCATACGGGGCAACATTCAGCTGTATGAGAGGAGAATTGCCGAGAGCAACAAAAGAGAGTCGATCACTCTCGGTCTGGTCGACAGACTGGAGAGACAGAACCTCCAAGCGCGACAGTCCATCAACAGGATTTCCGATCAAATCAAATTTAACTCACGCGGCATTTCGGATGTCGAGGCCAAGATCGGCACCACAAAGGACAAGATTTCGTATTTGACCGGCCAATATGTCAGCTTTGCCCGCAGCTTCTATGAAGATGGCAGGGAGCACGACCTTGAGCTCATTCTGACATCTCAATCGCTAAACGAAATGATTATTCGGTACGAGTACCTCGAAAAATTCTCGGAACAGACTCGAACTGATCTTGAATCAATCGGTCTCGAAAAAAGCAGATTGACGACGCTGAGAGAGAAACTCCAACGACAACTTGACGACCAAACTAAGTACCTTAATCAGAAGAGCGATGAAGAACAGAAGCTGTCTTCTCAAATAAGGGAACACAGGTACGCAGTTGCTGTTCTGAGAAGGAACAAAAAAGTTTACGCCGAGCAGTTGAAGAGATCGCAAGCGGCCGCAATCGAACTGGAAAAACTCATAGAGACGCTTGTGGCGCGAGAGTCAAGCAAGAGAGTGCCGACGGAGTTGAATACTGAAAACAACACGGCCAATGCTGTCATGAATGCGACGGGCAGCCTTGCGCAGATGAAGGGCCATCTTCCATGGCCGGTTAGCGGGGGGACAGTCGTCGAGAAGTTCGGGGAACAGGAAAATCCTGTTTTGAGAACTGTGATTATGAGTTACGGGATTGACATCCGCGTACCTGAAAATGCTCAGGTGAAGAGCGTTGCGAACGGGCAGGTATCCAGGATATTCTGGCTGCCGTCCTATGGAAATTTGATTATCATTGACAACTATCATGGCTTGAGGACGGTTTATTCGCATCTCGGAGACATCTACGTAAGGGAAGGTGAGACAGTGAAAGAGGGTCAAGCAATCGGCACAGTCGGCGAGTCCCTTGGCGGATCGGTTCTGCATTTCGAAGTCTGGCTTAACAAAAACAAGCAGGATCCCCTGGCATGGCTCAACCGGAAATGAAGTCTGTCTCGCGGGGGATACGGGTGATCTATTCGGTTTTCTTCATCAGCTTCTTGTATCTTCTCTTCTTCACTGTGTCTTTGTTCAACGAGAAGGCACGCCGTGGGATTTGTGGTCGTAAACATCTTTTCGAGGATCTCCGCAGGAATCTTTCGAACGTTCCCGGAGATCATCGGATATGGTTTCATGCATCGTCACTTGGTGAATTTGAGCAGGCCAAACCAATAGTCGAAATCCTTAAGAATGCCGGTTACCACATAATAGTTTCGTTCTTTTCGCCTTCCGGGTACGAATACTCAAAAAACTACAAAGCCGCCGACGTGATATCATACATCCCCCTTGATAGCGCGAAGAATGCACGGCGGTTTGTCGCTCTCGTGAAGCCGTGCGTCGTCGTCGTTATGAGGTACGACCTCTGGCTTAACCACCTCATCGCATCGAAAGAGGCCGGTGCGAGGATTATCGTGGCCGACGCGACTTTTCCCATGAAGCTGATTCACCATCCGAAGTTCCTCAAGGATTTCTTCAGAGAATTGTACGGACTCGCAGACGAAATTCTTGTGACGACGCAAGGACACAAAAGGATGTTCGATTCCTTTTTGAGACGCGATAAATCGATAGTCGTCGGAGACACGCGCTTCGATCGGGTGCACAATAGAAGTGTTTCTAACGAGATGTCGCTAAGGTTCCCCGTCCCGATAGATAAGGCGCAAAGGACCGTTTTAGTTCTCGGAAGTACATGGCATTCAGATATGGAGGTCATAGAACCGGGTGTGTCGAGACTTACGGCTAAGTATCCCAATCTTACGGTGATCATCGTTCCGCATGAACCGGGAAAAGCTGAGGTAGACGATCTGCTGACAAAGTTTCCAGCAGCGAAGGCCATGTCCGAACTGGAAAATCACAGGAATGGCGATCTGCCTGTTGTGATCGTTGACCGTGTCGGGCTTTTGACTCAGCTCTACGTCCTTGCCGATGTCGCATTCGTCGGAGGCGGTTTCGGCGCGGGTGTGCACAGCGTGCTCGAGCCCGCAGTCTACGGTGTCCCGATCATAACGGGTCCGCGGATCGAAAGATCCGATGAAGCTCTGGAACTGCACAAGAACGGGGCACTATTTTTCGTAAAGAACCGGGCCGAGGCTTACCACGTTTTTCTCAAAATGGTGGGGGATACCGCTGCTCGAAAGAATGCAGGAAGCATCGCCAAGGAATTCGTGAACCGCAACCTTGGCGCTTCCCAATCAGTCGCAGAGAAGGTCAAGCAGTTGTGTGACGGAAAAATTTCATAGAATCTTTTTTGGCCAATATTTAAATTGTCTTGACAAGAGGGTCGACCCTGGAATCTGCAAAGGGTCGGACTGGTTTCACTGATTTATCAATTCATCAGCCAGGGAAGTCATGTACTGGATAAGCAAGCTTATACACAAGCTTACCCGATTTAGACGAAGGGCTCTTATACTCCTCGCCGTGATCGGACCCGGCATCATTACCATGGTCGCAGACAACGATGCGGGTGGAATCTCAACCTACGCGGTGACGGGTTCACAGTACGGGTTCAATCTCCTCTGGGTCTTCTTTATCCTTGTCCCGATGGCCTATTTCGTCCAGGAGATGACTGTCCGCCTCGGAGCGGTAACGAAGCGAGGTCATGCAGAAGCCATATTCGATGCGTTCGGCCCGTTCTGGGGATGGTTCTCGTTGTTTGATCTTGCCGTTGTAAACTGGCTCACACTTGTCACAGAATACATAGGTATGACGGCAGCGATGAGCCTTTTCGGAATTCCTTCAATAGTCACGTTCGTTTTGGTTACGATGATCTTGCTGGGCGTCGTATTGACCGGAAAGTACTGGACGTTCGAGAAACTCACTTTGTTCTTTTGTATTTTCAATCTGGTTTATGTTCCGGCGGCACTCTGGGCAATGAAGACTGGAAATGTTCCCGGCGGTTGGGGCAAGGTATGGGAGGGATTCTACAAGCCGGATTTTATCGGCGGCTTCACGCCGGCACTGCTTTTCATAATAATGGCGAACATCGGAACGACGATTACTCCGTGGCAAATTTTCTTCCAGCAGAGCTCAGTTGTGGACAAGGGAATGGATGTCCATGATATTAAGTTCGGTAAGATAGATACGTTTACGGGATCGATGCTTACCGGAATTGTAGCGGTCTTCATCATAATCGCAACCGGTGCGGCTATGTATTACCATAAACCTCCGATAACCGTCCAGGATGCGAAGCAGACAGCTGAAGCGATCGTTCCTCTTCTACCGCATGGAGATGGAGAATGGGCGAGAAGGCTGTTCGCAATAGGATTGTTTGATGCCGGGTTTCTGGGCGCCCTGTGCATATCGTTATCAACATCCTGGGCAGTCGGCGAAGTGTTCGGCTGGGCGCACTCTCTAAACAAGAGCATCAAGGATGCTCCGTGGTTTTACGTCGTGTACCTGGTGACAATTGCATCCGCAGGGTTGGTTGTGTTGATACCCGGTGCTCCTTTGATCCAGATAACCATGTTCGTGCAGGTGGTCGCCGTCACGCTTCTTCCGTCGTCGCTTGTCTTTTTGATCTTACTGTTGAATGACCGAAATTTGATGGGAGATTATGTAAACAATCGCTGGCAGAACATTGCCAACTGGAGCATTACCGTCTTTGTGATTCTCATGTCCACAGTTTTTGGTCTTACGGTTTTGTTCCCTAACATATTAGCATAGACTCACAAAGGTGCAGGTCGTGAACACCACAGGGACATCGGAAGCAAGAACAGCCAACGGATCTTCCGGGGCAACTGAATATAATCTCTTCTTCTTTTCAGAGATCTACAAGCGGAAGGTCTGTGCAGGGAAAATTAAAGATAAAATAGGAAAGGTTAGTGATCTCATATTCAGGAGTTCTGAACCTTATCCCGAAGCCGTCGGAATCCTCATCGAGCATGGCTGGGGAAAACCTACGGAGTTTGTCCCGTGGACGCAGGTCTCGAAGATTGAGGATGATGCCATTTTTGCTGCCAGGACTGATCCGTCCAAACCCTTTCCTCCGTTTGTGGACCAACCGGGCTGGATAATGGTCAATGAACATTTGATGGGGAAGACAATATATGATCTCGACGGTAGGCGTACAGAAGTAGTGAACGACGTCCACCTGCTTTCTTCGGCGGGAAGGATGCTGCTGGTTCATGTCGATACGTCCTTCAACGGATTCCTGCGGAAGTGGGGACTGGGAAAAGTAAAATGGGTGAAGGATCATCTCATCAATTGGAAGTATGTCCAGCCTTTGTCCATCGAAGAAGCGCAGACCAAGGATGCGGTCCAGCTCTCGATTACACGGAAGCAGATTAAAGAGATGCCGAGTGAAGACGTGGCTGATGCACTGGAGGAGCTTGGAAGAGAGGAGCAGCAGGCGGTTCTGTCGGCGTTGGATTCGGGAAAAGCTGCGGAGGCGCTCATTGACGCTGAGCCTCGCGCACAACGGCAAATCATTGCAAACCTTCGCAAAGAGCGTGCGAAAACTATTCTCCAGGAACTTTCCGTACCTCAACTCGCAACTCTATTTTCGGTTCTGCCTCATGATCACATGACTGAAATGCTGGATCTTCTCTCTCTCGACGAAGCAGGAAAAATCAAATCTATGATGGAACAGGAGGAGGTTAAGGCCCGGTCATTTATTTCGAATGAGTATGTGACTGTAAAGAGATCACGGACTGTCGGAGAGTCATTGTCATCAGTTAGGAGCTCCGGCAAGAACGCCGATGCGCTCTCCTATATTTTTGTTGTGAACGATGACAACCAGCTTGCGGGGGTTGTGGACTTGCGTGACATGATCCTTGCACGCGACGACATGAAGGTTGAAGAGATAATGGTATCACCGCCGGTTTCTGCCGACGACGACGATCTTCGTGAAGACCTGGTGGCGATGTTTGAAAAATATCGATACAGGATGCTCCCTATAGTTGATTCAAAAGACCACCTGCTGGGGGTTGCATATTACAACGATATAATGAAGGGAAGTTGAACCCTTTGACAGAGGTGAAAGTCTGAGATGCCGCGAATTCAGATGACGCGCACCGTCAAGTTGACACTTTTTGTTCTCAGGATTTATTTGATCCTGCTTCTGGCTTTGATAATCATAAAATTCCTCGGCGTATTTTCACCGAACAAGTCATCGTACAATCCCGTGAGTTCGCCTCCTCCCAAGACATCGACGCAAAACAAGTAGACATCTCAAAGAAAAAGGAAATGGACAGCCCCTTTCACATCGCTTCGGCAGCGGAGATAATCGAGGGAAAAGTAACTGACGTTTACTTTCAGCGGGCATTGAAAGTTTTGAACTCCTGCGATCTAAGGAAAAAAGTCAAGGCGGAATTCATCCTGAAACATTTTCCGAAGAACTACCAGTGGGGGATACTGGCCGGGCTTGACGAGGCATTTTCGCTTTTGAGTAAGTTGCCGGTTACGGTGAAAGCAATGCCGGAAGGGTCGGTGTTCTACCCGAATGAGCCGGTCATGATAATCGAAGGCACATATCAAGATTTTGCGATACATGAGACGGCACTCCTGGGTTTCTTATGTCAGGCATCCGGCATAGCGACCAAGGCAGCCAGAGTACGAGCGGCCGCAGGCGAAAGGCAGGTGATTCACTTCGGTGCCCGGCGAATGCATCCGGCGATTGCCCCTATGATCGATAGAAATTCTTACGTCGGGGGCTGCGATGGGGTCGCCACGATGCTTGGAGCAGACATGCTCGGACTTCAGCCAAGCGGTACGATGCCTCATTCTATGATTCTTTTGTTTGGAGACACGGTGGATGCCGCGAAGAAATTCGACGAGATCATCGAACCATCAGTAAAGAGGACCGTACTGGTCGACACATTCCTCGACGAGAAATTCGAGTCGGTTCGTGTTGCGGAGGCGCTCGGGAAAAGACTCTTCGCGGTCAGGTTAGACACTCCGGCTTCGAGGCGAGGGGATTTTTTATCTCTCTGCAAGGAAGTGCGGTGGGAGCTCGACGTCCGTGGCTACAGCCATGTAAAGATATTCGTAAGCGGTGGGATTGATGAGTACTCGATCGGAAAACTTAACGAAGTGGTGGACGCTTACGGAGTTGGGACGTCAATCAGCAGCGCGCCGGTTCTCGACTTCGCGCTGGATATTGTCGAGATAGACGGAATTCCGATCTCAAAGCGGGGGAAGTTGTCAGGCGAGAAGCTGGTCTACGTGAACAAACCTTCAGGCAAGAGAAGTATACTTCCCGTGTCCCAAAAACCAGCCAGAGGGGATCAAGCCCTTCTGAATGTGGTGATCCAAGAAGGGAAAACGGTAGCTCAGCTGCCGAAAGACTCGGATGTGCGCAAGTTTGTAATGTCACAATTGAAGCGTTACGAATTGACTTTTGATGTCAACTCAGCTTGATGGGAAAAGTTTTGTTGCGTCGGTAGAGGCAAAGGTTGGTCGAAAGTTGATTAACGGGGAATTGGTAGGTTTGCTTTACGAGACGTGCGTCATGTCGGATAACATGCGCGGATTCGATGAACTTGCCTTCACGGCGAAAAGCTTCCGGAAATTGGACCGGATTCTCTCACGGGGCGTAAAGGACGAAAGCGCCGGATTGAAATTGCGATCGGAAATGGAAAAATCTCTCAAGGAATTTCGCGACCAAATAGAGAAGCTGGTGGACAAGTTAGATCGGTCCGAAAAAGATCGTTACGTCGAGTTGTACATTCAGTTGCCCCCCCAATCATTTGAGAAAATGCTATCGTTGGTGAGCGACTTCTCGATTGTGAAGGATTATTTTCTG
>JAKASW010000304.1 GCA_021818875.1 Bacteroidota bacterium | reverse complement strand
GATCTACTTCTGATCTTGAACATCTCTTCTTCGAGCGCTGTAACTGCCGCATCTCTCGCATCGGTAGCAACGTTGCGAAGCTTCTTCGAGTGTTCCTGGATGCTGTCCGCAGTAACGAGGTTTGCGTAAGTTGGAGTGATTGCTGCAAAATCTTCTTCTGTCAAGCCGCTCTCGATCAGGTCATCGTGGTACTTTGTGCAAACGGCCGCCAGGTAGTCGAGAAGCTCGGCAGTTTTCCCGACGCCGTTTGAGGTGTTGGCTCCAATCTTGAACTCTTTCTGCTTCGTTTTGTTCAACCCGAATTTCGCTTTGCCCGCGTTCTGAATCTTCCTGATCACCGTTCGGGCTTGCTGGATCGCAATGTTTTGGGATTCCGTATTAGCCATCATCGTATCCTGAGCCGCTTTCTGTAAGGAGATCTTCCTTGTTACCGAATCCATTAAGTCCGCAAAATTCTGGAGCCTGACCTCCTTGAATCCCTTTGCTACCATTTCATCCTTGTGCGCATCCATTGTCAGCTTGAGGTTTGAAGCGTTTTCCGTTACATCGGCAATTGGCTTTGACATGATATTACTCCTCTTTTAGTTGTCGAGATGAAAACTGAGGAGCGCCGTGCTGCTCCTCGTTCGGTTATTTATAAATCCTGCACCGTCACTGTCGTCCTGTACCATCATACCGACCGACGATGCAGAGAAATCATCTAACAATCAGAGTCGCATCACTTTGAATACACTAAACAGAATGGTCTATCCATCCCGTAAGGTTTTTCCCTCGAAGCGGGGAAGAGGTCCTTTTCGGTTGATTCCTAAAACTCGATCAATTAATCCTGACTCATCTGAACAGCCGATCCTTTACTAATTCTGCCCGGTCCCACGTCCAAATCACTCCGTAATATAACCGATGCGCAAATCAAGTCAAGCGAAGATTGGGTGACACGCTGCTTTCCGCATTGGAAAGGAAGAACAAGAAATCGAACGAATCTTGTTTTCCCAATCCGAGTTGCACGAATTACGTATTCAACATTCGTGGCATCAAACAAATTAGTTTTTATGCTTCATGTCATTCGCGTTCAAATTAGCCCGGTGCCGAAAGCTGCTTTGGCCATTCCTCTAATTGGATCTCTTTTCCTGGCGGTTAATCCGGGGTTACAGGGGATAGCCATTCTTGGGCAAAAAGATGGCTTTCCTGGTCCGGGAATTGGTGTGTCTCTCCTGGCGGATAGTTTCCCCGGGCTGGCGGACTGTTCTCTCCGCCTGGCGGACGACTTCCACGAGCTGGCGGGGAGTTTCCCAGAATTGGCGGACGGTTTCCACCACCCGGTAGAATCTTCCCTTTAACGAGCGAAGACTTATCTGCGGCTGGCAGAGTATTGTCCCCGACAAGCGGGAAGGTTTCCGTTACCGGCGACCTGGTTAGCGAGCCGAGCGGAAGGTATTCTCATTCCGGCAGACACCTCGTCTGAGTTGGCGGCCGTTTTGGATGAAGCTAAACGTGATGCTACACAATGATAAATGTGAATGGCCCGACTATGGTGAAAAACTCGGAATGGTTGGCTAAGCGAGTAAGGCCATTAGGAGAGAGAAGAAGAATGAATAAACGGAAGATGGGACATGGAGTCTCGCAAAGTTAGCACATCTGTTTGCCGGGCCATTGCGTCTGATCGTCGGACCAATATGAGGCACTCCTGTCTAACGGATAGGCAGCCCATTTTGCAGGCTCGGAATTTCAGAGATAGAAAAATCCCTGGATCAATATAGTGGAACTCTGTGCCGCACTCTGTGGGAGATTGGCATGAGAGTGATGAAACTCCATGACCGCTATGCAAGCCAAAGAGAAATAGTGCAAAGCCTGCAAAATCTTCGAACCTGATTCCACCATTTTGAGGTGGAACCAGGCGAGATAGAGTTCTTTTTGAGAACTCCCTTTATGATAATCTGCTACCCTTATGTGTCTTCTCCTATCTGGCGCTCTTCTCACTGAGAGAGACGAGAAGTTTGTGCTCAAGCTGGTTCGCGATCTGTTTGAAGAGGTAATTGTAGTTCTGCGCAGCCGGATTCACCCTCAGTCGGAATTCGGAGCTATGCTGCAAATACATGCTGGTCAGCTGAGCCATGTAGCCGATGCTTGCATTGTCATTTTGATTTGCCACCCTGTTCACGGCTCTCAAAAGCCGGGAATAATGCAGGTCGGGATAGCGACCCTTGCACTCGATCGTAGCATAGAGTGCCCCTTCTACAACTCCAGGATCCCTATGTCTTCTAAGATCCATCTTGAGCATTTCGAGTCCGGTTTTCCGGAGCGAGCTCTTGTTGACGAACTGTAATTCTTTTGCGTTTGCAGAAAAGGAAACTGCCAACAGGATGATTGTGACAGTTGCCAGGTGCTCAATGTATGTTTTCATATCCCCTCCTCAGAAGTAAGTTTGGTGAATGTCGTTTATACAAGTAAGCCAGATTTCACCGCGAGTAATTGGTGCTCTTGAATCACTGGTCTCTTATATAGTAAGACGAAGCAAGTTCACGGGAGTTACAGACAATCTGTCGTCTACAAAATTCCCCGGTGAGGCTGGAATCCCGATATATTGAAGCGATAAATACTCGTGGATGCTATGGAGAACCCGGCCTGGTAATGCGAAGCGCGTCGAGACGAGATGGCAGCCAGCCATAAAGCTTCTTTGCAATAGAACACAACCGATAGGGAGCAAGCACAGTACGGATTATTTCAAAGATGGGTGTGTGCCACGATTCATACGATCTCGATGGATGTGTCTTATGTACGGTTGCGAGCCATGGCCGATGTGTCTCAGCGACTTCAACTTGTCTCATTTGTCGGCAGTTTACTTCGCGGACACGAAAGAAGATGCCGCCTCAATTGGGTCCGACGATATTCTGATCTACGAAGAAATCGACATGGTCTCGCAAGCCGAACAATGCCGTTCCATCATATCCTGCAGGAAGAAATCATTGAAGCCTTTCAGGTGTCGGCAGGGAAGCAGGGTAAAGTCGCTTACTGACAATCAATTTCTGAGGCGAGAGCACACGGGCCTGGCGGAGAAATTAATCCGCTCCCTTTCCGGGATCTTGAATTGACTCGTAGGCGGATGCATCGAATATGGTTAAGCCTTTACCGCGAGGTCGAAGTGTCCTTACACCAGTCCGTTCTTCAGATCTGGGAAGTGCAATACGGGCACCGCAGGGCCTTAATGTTAATTGTCGACTGACACTGAGGACATGTTTTAGTATTTGCTGGTGGCGGAGACTGTTGGCGTTTCAGCTTGTTCATCAGTTTCATCAAAAGAAATAGAGCCCAGGCGATGATCAGGAATGAGATTATGCTGTTTAAGAAGTGTCCGTAATTAATCGTCGCAGCACCCGCAGCCTTTGCAGCGGCGAGCGATCTATAGCTGCCCGATGAAAGATTAATAAAGAGGTTACTGAAATCCATCCCGCCAAGGATCCTTCCGAAGGGCGGCATTATGATGTCACCAACAAGCGATTGCACAACGGTGCCGAAAGCCGCGCCTATGATGATACCTATCGCCATATCCATGACACTTCCCTTCAGGGCAAACTCTTTGAACTCGTCGTAGATTTTCATGAAGCCAGCTCCATTAGTTGTTTATGAAACAGGTTTGATTAACTGGATATTACTAAATTGGGCTTGAAAGTTCCAATATGCGAAATGTAATCAAAGGTAACCCCGAGGCATTCACCGGTGTACGACGAAAGGACCAGGCATTCTTCAATGATATCTTTCGACTCATCAAAGCAACCTGGTTTGGTGCCAGTTGGAGTACGCTTAAACATTCGGCATGGGCGGAGTTGCGGTTGATCGGGGGAGTTGTTCCCTTGGGAAAAGGTAGGGCTTCCTATAGAGGAATTCCTGGTGAATCTCATTGACGTTCGTGAGGAAGAACACTCGACACTCTTTTAATTGTCGGACGCGGAGAGGGAGGGATTCGAACCCTCGATACCAGTTTACCCAGTATGACGGTTTAGCAAACCGTTGCCTTCAGCCACTCGGCCACCTCTCCAGTGGAATTCTTTTCACTTTCGCTATTTTAATTTCCGGTAAGAACATCGAAAGTGCCAAATGTGGCTCGAAGAGTGCCACATGAGTGCCACGCTTAGTGCCACGTTTTACAGCTCTCACTTCACAAAGAACAATTGCCCTTTGTGTCATTCCGGCACTTCCGATGCCGTGCAATTCACTGGAGGGCAATTATCCGAAACTTGTTTGAGACTCGGAAGTTTTGAATGAGCCAATTGCTTGAACAAAATACAAAACTGAAAATCATTAATCAATTTCGAGGTTTCTGATGTTCATAAATTGTGGTTTAATGGGGAGAATACGACTTTATTCTATTTCAGTTTTCGTATTTATTATAGAAATTGTATTAGAGAAATTCCTAAAGGATTATCTCATAGGAACCGAAATAGAGATCATGACGTTAATTCTTGATGGTCGTGAAGAATTGATTTTGGTCACTTGATAAAAGGACGAGAAATGTGTAAGATTACGCCACTCTTACATGAAAATCCTATTTTAGGTGGCCGGCCCAGAGGGGGAACAGATTGCTTGCACCGAAGAACGATGGCAAAACCATATCCTTCGGAAACCTTTCATGCAAAAGTACTTGGATTACGTCAAGAAAACGCTTAAAGACCCCGATTGCATTTGTCTCGATAAAGATTTTCCTGATAGGCAACAGTATTACAAATACAAAAGAAAAAGACAAAAAAATATACATGAAGGTTGTCGTACAAACCGGAACCGACCCTTACTACGTTGTAACGGCATTTCTCGCCAATATCCGAAAGGGTGATTCCTTAAAATGGGAAAAAGAGGCGAAAAGATGAAACTGAAATGGGAGCTTTTCAACCGATATGCGGCGAAAACACCTCCACGTTTCGAGTATGACCCTGATTTCGATGCTGTCACAGTGTCGTTTGCCGCACCTTATCAAGAAA
>JAKASW010000303.1 GCA_021818875.1 Bacteroidota bacterium | reverse complement strand
TGATCGCAGATACCCGCATACCAGGATTCGGATCGTTTTGCAGCACATACAGGAAAGCGTCTTTTACTTCCCCGTTGAACGGCAATTCCCCAAGAGAGAGCAGAGCCGCACGCCTGACTCCTGGGTTATCGTCGGACTCTGCCGCTTTGATCAGAGCAGCTTCGACATCATTTTCCGGTTTCTTATTTACCGCATTGAGAAGGTCCACTGTTCTGATGCGAGTGCCCGGATTGTTGGAATTGACAAGCGCATAGGCAAGCACTTTCTGGATGTCCGGGTTATCGATAGAACCGCTGGCCTGGTAATGCTTGACCAGGTTGAAAGAAAAATCGAGCTTGCCGGTGCGTTGATCACTCGACACGAACCTGACATTTTCGATCGAACTTTCATCGGGATTTTTTGAGATCGCGGTGACAACCGATGATAATCCAGATTCCGCTCCATGCCTGGAAAGATTCACGTATAAGTATGAGGAAGCAGCGCCGATCAGGAAGAATCCTGCCCCTATCATGGTCGCTGCGAACTTCGGAACAATTGCATGGCCGTAATTGCGGCGTCGAATCGGCGGCGCATAATTTTTCGTAACTGTGCTATGGAGAGCCGAACGCAGGAACGGCAGTTGCGGCTCCAGGCGAGTTTCCAGATTTACGTCGGTTCGCTGCTGTACCATCTTGTTGGTCCGTTCAACCAGCTCCTTACATTTTGCGCACGAAAGGAGATGCTTTGACAAAAGTTGCTTCTCCTTTTCGCTCAACTCTTCGTAAGCAAGCAGGATCGACAGCTTCTCATACTTTCTGTGAAACATGGTCATCACTCCTGATCATAGAAATCTTTGAGCTGAATCTGCAACCTTCTGACCGCATTGAACATGTGTTTCTTCGCAGTCCCTTCGCTGCAACCTACCGTCTTCGCGATTTCCTTCAGCTTATAACCTTCATAATGTTTCATTGTGAATATCATCCTTTGCATCGGCGATAACGTTGTAAGCGCGGCTTCGATGCTTCTTGCCATTTCCGTTCTCATGAAATCCGCCTCGGCCGGATAGTCCGATGTTTGGTCGGCAAAATCTCCGTCGTATTCTCTTTCGCCCGCGGCCGATGGAATATGCTCGACTGCAGCAGAGTGTTTGTCCCGACGCATCCGGAAGGACAGGCAAACATTAACTGCGATGCGGTAGAGCCATGTGGAAAACTCGCTTCTAAACTGGAATTTACGGATGGAACTATATGCACGTATGAAAGTCTCCTGGTAGATGTCCTTTGTATCGTCGGAATTCCTCGTGTAAGAAAACGCGAGTGACAGAACGTGGCGGTCATACCGCTCGATCAGTTTCTCAAATGCGGAATCGTCGCCGTGTTGTGCTTGCATTACTAGCTCGGTATCATCTGGCAACATATTCGGCCGCTTCCTTCATCTGTACCTGTTTTTCCGCCTTCATAATTTTGACTTCCCCAGGAAGGAAAAGGTTGGTGGGATAAAAAGAAAAAACAGATATCCGATCTTGAATCTTAGAGATGGACATGCCTGAATGTACGATCCTTTTCTACGAACCGGTACAAGACTTGGAAAACCGTTGAAACGGTCAGGGCGGTTTGCGAGCGGGATATTAGAGGCCGTCTCAAAAGAAAGGACCAGCCATTATGCGGTGAGGCTGTCCCAAAAGTGTTGTTCCGTCACCCCGAACCCTGGACTGATACGCTCCAGGTCAGGTTTGTTTCGGGGTCTCAAAACAAATGGAATTAGATGCTGAAACAAGTTCAGCATGACCGCTCTCGTCGTTTTGGGGCAGCTTCACCTGGCAATGACAGGCACTTTTTGTGGCGACCTCTATTTTTGCAGGTGAGGTGGCGTCACCGCGCCTGCATTTCTCTATTCTCTATTTCCCTTTCCACTCAGGAAATGTTCCCGGAATCCATGGTGCGCCCGCAGCCCGCATTTGCCTTTCCAGTCCCTTCAGGTCGACCATCGCCAGTTGGTGAAGCCTTGCCATTTGTTGGGCGAACTGCTCGCTGGCGACATGGTAGGATTGTATATCTGTCTCAGGAGGCGGTGCAGTAGACATCGACTCGTTATATAAGATGGCCTCGATGCGACCATATATAGACGGGGGCGTGTTGATGTTGTGCGAGCCAAGGGTCGCATTGCCCCCAACGGCGAGCATAACCGAGTCGAGACCGGTCTTTATCCGGTTGAGTTCCGACCAGAAGTTTGCGGCGTTGGATGGGGTTTGGTTCAATGCGTTTTCGATGAACTTGATGCGACTGTTCAGCTTGTTAATCGTGTTGATCGTTCCGTAAACCTCACCGTGAAGCTTTGCTACCTTCCTCTGAAAAGCTGCGAGGGAATCACGCTCAGGAGCAGACAGCGTATCGCCTCCGAGCAGACGCACACTGAAACTTTGCGAAGACGACAACCGGGTCGTTTTACCGTTTACAATCTGGTTAAGCGTTGCAGTATACTTCCCGGGAATTACAAATGGTCCGCCTATGGCTGTGTATGGCGCCGGCGGCTTTGTCCGTACCACCATGCTCGGATAAGTCAGATTCCAGCTTATTAGATGGATACCTGCAGTAACAGGCCCGTCAACATATCTGACTACTTGACCATCTTCATCGGTTATCTTGACAAGTATCTGCGGATTCGGCTCCATTGCTTGTGTGGTCAGTTCACTATCTGTTGGGAAGGTAACGCTCGTGCCGGTCTTTTGCGCTTCTGCCTCAAGATGTTGTCGGTCTTCCTGTTTCGTTTCGAGAGAATTCTTCAGGTAATAAGTAAACGTCGCGCCATAAGGTGGGTTCGGAGCGGTAAAATACGATTCGCCCTGCGCGGCCTTGCCGGTGTCGCCGAGCGCCTGTGTCTGAACGTACATCAGGGCTTTCTTCACAGGAAACAGAGTTGCGGGTTGCGATAATGTGCTCTTATCAGCCGTCCTGAGAAGCGCATAATCATCCAGTATATATATACCGCGGCCAAAAGTAGCGGCGACAAGCGCGTCGTGTTGCTTCTGAATTGCGATATCCATCACAGGTATCGTCGGCATGTTTCCTTTCAATTGAATCCACTTCTTCCCACCATTATTTGAAAAGAACAAACCGAACTCAGTCCCCACGAATAACAAGTTGGGATCTTTATAATCCTCGGCGAATGCGTGCACCGAACCATTTTCAGGAAGATTGGAGCTTATCGACTCCCAGGTCCTTCCCTGGTCGGTGCTCTTGAGGAGATAGGGCTTGAAGTCTTCATTCTTATGATTGTCAAAAGCCGCGTAGACCGTATTGACATCATGGGATGAGGCGACAACGCGTGATACGTAGGTCATGTCGGGTACACCCGGAAATTTGTCAATCTTCCGCCAGCTCTTTCCGTCGTTGTCAGTAACCTGGATGAGCCCGTCATCCGTGCCGACATACAGTAAGCCTCTTTTAGCCGGCGACTCGGAAATGCAGGTAGTGGTTCCGTAGAATGAAGTGGAGGAGTTCTGTGCTACAGCATCTGGCCCCCAGACTCTTCCCATTATTTTCATCTTGTGCACATCGAGATGCCTTGTAAGGTCACCGCTTATCTCGGTCCAACTGTCGCCCCGGTCGGTGCTCTTGAATAGTTTGTTCGCACCAAAATATAGTGTGTTGGAATTGAACGGACTTATGAGGAGGGGGGAATCCCATTGCCAGCGAAGCGGCGATTCATTCTTTGACTGCTGCGGCTGTATGCCGAGTATTTGGCCTGTCTTGCGGTCGTAGCGCACGAGTCCACCGTATTGGCTCTCGGCGTAAACGACATTCGGGTCGTCGGGATCGACGCGCGACTCGAAGCCGTCGCCGCTGACTGTGATGAACCAATCTGAGTTGACTATGCCCGATGCGCTCGTTGTCCGTGACGGCCCGCCGACGGAATTGTTATCCTGTGTACCACCATAGACATAGAAGAACGGCTTCGAATTGTCCACGGTTATGTCATAGAATTGCGATATCGGAAGATTAGATTTGAAACCCCAGTTTTTCGCCCTGTCGTAGCTTTCATACAAACCGCCGTCACAACCTACGAGGTAGTAATCGGGATCATGCGGGTCGATGTACATGCAGTGGCTATCGACATGTTTCCATCTCTCGTTGAGATGCTTCAATGTTTTGCCGCCATCGTTGGAATACATAAGGTATGTGTTCATTATATATATCCTGTTCACATCCTTAGGGTCGGCGTAGATTGTGCCGTAATACATCGCGCCGACATCGTAGCTGTTTTCCCTTGTCCATGTCTCGCCGTAATCGGTGGAGCGAAATATCCCTCCTTTTCCTTCCGCTGCTTCTATTGTTGCATAGACCACGTTTGGTTCCACCGGAGAAACAGCAAGCCCGATCTTTCCCATATCAACTTTGGGCAGTCCGTTTGTAAGTTTCGTCCAGGTCTCACCGGCATCAGTCGATTTGTATATGGCGCCTTCAGGTCCGCCGTCGATAAATCCCCAAACGTGACGTCGTCTCTCATAGGCGGAAGCGTACATGACCTTCGGATTATTAGGATCCATCTCGACATCGTTTACACCCGTGTTCTTGTCAATCTTCAAAACGCATTTCCAGGTCTTGCCGCCATCAGTCGTTTTGTAGAGTCCGCGGTCACCTCCTGGTCCCCAAAGCGGACCCTGGGCGGCAACATATACAACATTTGAGTTTTGTGGATCGATCAAGATTTTCCCGATGTGTTCCGACGACTTCAATCCCATGTTGGTCCAGTGTTTTCCACCGTCGAGAGTCTTGTAGATTCCGTCGCCGTATCCGACACTTCGCTGGCTGTTGTTCTCGCCTGTTCCGACCCAGACCACGAACGGATTCTTCGGGTCAATCGCGATGGCGCCGATAGAATAGACCGGCTCATGCTCGAACACCGGTGTCCATGATGTACCATCATTATCTGTTTCCCATACTCCGCCGGACGCAGCACCGACATAATAGTGAGCGCGATTGCGCGGATCGACCG
>JAKASW010000302.1 GCA_021818875.1 Bacteroidota bacterium | reverse complement strand
GTACAGAACAACAGCAAAGAATTACGATCCTCAAAATGATACCGAGAAGCCGAAGGCAGGCAACAAGACAGAAAAGCATTGCAGTTAAGAGGGGTAATTGAGAGATTCAATTCGCCTGACAAATCGCACAGCGTATCAAAGCTTCTATGTATCAGAGCGCTCACATTTTGTGGAAGAAGAAACCGTTAGACGTTGGGAATGCAGGCAGCGGCCAGGAAAGGGAAATGCCCTGACTCCCGCTCAATTCATACTGTATCCGGTTTTTCCTACTCTTCAATCACGCTTTCGGCGTGCGTTGACTATCCATTTATGATCAAGCGGCAGCATAATATCGATCTCGAGAGACTCATCACCATTGAAGAGTTGAGAAATCTCTCAGCATATTCTCGGCAACTGTTCCCCCGCCAGCATGTCTACAATCCGATTTCCGCCGATCTTACTTTTCATGACAACCGTACCATGATGCTGGTCGACCACTTCCCCGATCACAGTCGAACGGCTGCCAATATGGTACTTCCTCATTTTGTCAAGGACTTCGTCGGCATCTTCCTTTTTCACAAATGCGAGGAGTTTCCCTTCGTTCGCTATATAAAGTGGGTCCAGCCCGAGTATTTCACATGCTCCCTTCACAGCATCGGGTACAGGAATATCTTCTTCATTCAATTTTATCCCGAGGCCGGATTGTTCAGCGACTTCGTTCAAAGTGGTTGCAATCCCACCGCGCGTCGGGTCCCGCATCATGTGTAGGTTCCTGCTCGCTTTGAACATTTCTTCGACCAGGCCGTTCAGCGGCGCCGTATCGCTTTCGATTGACGTCTCGAATTCCAAACCTGCCCTGACCGACATTATGGCAATGCCATGGAGAGCGATATCGCCGTTCACGATAATTTTATCACCAACCTGAATGTTCCTCGGGCTGATATCTCTCCCGTCATCGACCAATCCCACCCCGGAAGTGTTTATGAATATCTTGTCTCCTTTACCGCGGTCAACAACTTTGGTGTCTCCTGTTACCAGCAGAACCCCGGCGCTTTTCGCCGCCTCCTGCATCGATAGCACAACTTTCCAGAGATCGTCGAGCGGCAGCCCCTCCTCAATTATAAATGCAGCGGAGAGATACATCGGCCGCGCCCCGCACATTGAGAGATCGTTTACAGTTCCGTTAACTGCCAATTCACCTATGTTTCCGCCCGGAAAGAAGATCGGGTTTACAACATACGAGTCGGTCGTGAAGGCAAGTCTGCATCCGCCGACGTCGAACACCGCTCCATCATGCAGAGGTGCAAGAAATTCGTTTCTGAACCGAGGGAAGAACATTTTTGAAATTAAATCGTGCGTCAGCTTCCCGCCGCTGCCATGAGCGAGGAGAATGTTCGTGTAGTCCGATTTTGGTATCGGACAGGCAAAGCCGGCGGTAAGGTCAATTGATAGATCATTTGACATTGGCATCATCCTTTATAGCGATAATACGCGGCGCACGCCCCCTCCGAAGATACCATCGGCGCTCCAAGAGGATGCTCAGGCTTGCACTCAGATCCGAACGCGACACAGTCATTCGGTTCCTTCAAACCTTGCATGATCTTGCCGGCAATGCAAACAGGTGATTCGTGAGTCTCGATGGCACCGACATCGAACAGCTTCTCTGCATCATGGTCTGCGAATTCCCCTCTTAACCTCCAGCCGCTGTTGGGAATCATCCCGATGCCCCTCCATTTCCTGTCAACCGGTTCAAACACCTCGGAGAGCAGCTTCCTGGCTGGAAGATTCCCTTTGGGGAAGACCGCGCGAGAGTATTGATTCTCAACGCCGACGCGGCCCTCCTCAAGTTGTTTCACCGCCATGTAGACTCCCTGGAGAATATCGACAGGCTCGAACCCGGTGACAACTATCGGCGTCTTGTACTTCTCGGCAATCGGATGATATTCTTCATAACCCATGACAGTGCAAACATGACCGGCGGCAAGAAAAGCCTGCACCAGATGTGAAGGCGAAGAGAGAATTGCCTCCATGGCAGGAGGAACGAGAACATGCGAAGTAAGAATTGAAAAATTCTTGATTCCGGCTTCTTTCGCCTGCCACACAGTCATTGCATTCATCGGGGCGGTCGTCTCGAAACCAACCGCGAAAAAGACGACCTTCTTTGCAGGATTTTGCCGCGCTAACTTGAGTGCGTCTAGAGGAGAATAGACGATCCTAACGTCGCCTCCCTCCGATTTCACCGTCAGCAGATCCCTGCTCGATCCGGGCACCCTCAGCATGTCACCGAACGATGTGAATATAACATCGCTCTGTGAGGCAATGGTAATTGCTTTGTCGATCATTTCAAGCGGCGTCACGCAGACGGGACAACCCGGTCCGTGCACCAGCGTTATCTGACTCGGCAGAAGATTGTCGATGCCGAATTTCATGATAGTGTGAGTCTGCCCGCCGCAAATCTCCATCATGGTCCACTTGTGCTTTGTGATCTGATGGATCATCCCTGCGTACCTCCTCGCCGCTTCGGAGTCCCTGTACTCGTCAATGTATTTCATCTCTTAGCCTTCAGCATCATGCACCCGACCTGCGGCTTCTAGCTTCTTGGCTGCTCCGATCACGGTTCCGCTCTTCCAACAATTCACTATGCTCGGCCAGGTTTTCAATCCTCTTTAACGCCACATACATCTGTCCCAGCGAAATTCCACCATCGTTTGGTGGTACACGCTGATGCCAGTAGACTTTGAACCCTTCTTCGGTTAGTCTTCTCACAGTTCTCTCCGTCAGATACTTGTTCTGAAAACAACCGCCGCTCAGAGCTACTCTCTCTTCACCAGTGCGTTTGGCTACATCGACAATGATTTCGGAAAGCGAATTATGAAACTTTGCTGAGACCATGGATACTGGAACATCTTTCAACTTGTCTGCAAGTATTTCTCTGATTATCGGCTCCCAATCTATCACCAAAGCAGGTTTGTAATACTTCCTGCCTCTTGTCTCCTGTCTCTCGTCCCCTTTTATCTCAAAACTGTAGGCGTCCCCAGTGTTCGCCCCATCCGCCGCAAACTCCAGCTCCATCGCCGCTTGTCCTTCGAAATCGACAATCTGTCGGAGTCCCACGATGGATGACACTGCATCGAACAAACGACCTGCACTTGTCGTCAAAGGTGAATTCAAGCCAGACTCAAGCATCTTCCTCAGGATAGGCAGTGACTTGGAGTCAAACGCTCGAACCGGAGCAAGATGGGACATTCCGAATACTTCCTTGCCGAAGACTTCGAAAAGCACCCCAAGCGCTGTCCGCCGCGGTTCTTTCACTGAAGTATTACTTCCCGGTAATCTGAACGATCGCATCGTGGCAAGACGCTCGTAAGAGTTTCCATCGGTCAAGAGAAATTCACTGCCCCATATTGTACCATCCTCACCGTAACCTGTGCCGTCCCATGATATTCCCAGGACTCTCCCTTCAAGCTGGTTCTCTGCGATACATGATGCGATATGTGCGAAATGGTGCTGGACTCCTAATGTCTCCGCCCCGCTTTTGACCGCGAACTGAGTTGATAAATAATCCGGGTGCAAATCATGGACGATCACCTTGGGGGAAACTTCGTAAAGCCGTTTGAAATCATCGGTGACCTTCTCGAAAGCATGGTACGCCCCGGCAGTCGATAGATCTCCGATATGTTGACTGATGAAAATATTATCGACAGAATTAACCGCAACAGTATTCTTGAGATGCCCTCCGACAGCAAGGACTTCGGGTTGCGAATCGAGGATTGCGGATTGCATCTCTATGGGAAAGGGCGCGAAGCCGCGGGCACGACGGACAATTTGTGTCCTGTTTGACATAACCCGCACGACCGAATCGTCCACTTGCCTCTCAATTGGTCTATCGTGAACTAAAAACAGATCGGCAATTCGGTTGAGCCGCTCCAGTGCTTCGTCTTCATCGATGCAGATTGGTTCGTCGGAGAGATTGCCGCTCGTTGCGACCACGGGAAATCCCAGTTGGCGCATGAGGATCAGATGCAAAGGCGAGTAAGGAAGCATAATACCAAGATACGGATTTCGTGGAGCAACCGATGGTGCCACACTTGCGAAAGCAACTCGGCTTTCGTTCTGAAACCTTCGTACCGCTTCCGAGTTTTCTCCTCCCGACTTTTTGCTTTTTGCCTCTGGCTTTTTCTTCAGCAGTACGATCGGTGCCTCCGGTGAAACCAGCAATCTTTCCACAGGATCTGAAATCTCGCAGTCCACTTTCACTTGTTCCAGTTTCGGATACATCACCGCAAAAGGCTTCTCCTCACGGTGCTTGCGCAGCCGCAGCAGCATTACTGCTTCATCGTTTCGAGCGTCGACGAGAAGCTGGAATCCACCGAGTCCCTTCAAAGCCACTACCTTTCCTGCACGTATTGCTTCCGCCGTCTGCACCATGGCACAGTCGTAAGTCGCTATCACCTTTCCGGTATTGTCCCACAGCTCAAGATGCGGTCCACACTTCGGACAGGCATTCGGCTGCGCATGGAATCTCCGGTTAGATGGGTCATGGTATTCAGATTCGCATTCGTCGCACATATTGAACCCCGCCATCGTCGTGTTCCGCCTGTCGTATGGCAGCGACCTGACGATGCTGAGGCGAGGGCCGCAGTTCGTACAATTCGTAAACGGATAAAGATATCTTCTATTCGTGGGATCAAAAATGTCCGCGATGCAGTCGGGACATACCGCGATGTCGGGAAGGATTAACGCACTTTTTGCACCGGATGAGTCACTTCCTTTGATCTCAAAATTTGTAAATCCGACGGAATCGAGAATAGAAGTCTCCGTTCCCTGGATGTATGCACGGGGCGGCTTCTCTCTGTTGAGACGTACCATGAAGTCGTCTAACTTAGCTGTGTCACCCTCGACTTCTATGAAGACTCCCTGTGATGAATTCAAAACCCAACCTTTGAGTCGCATCTCTGTGGCGAGCCTGTAGACGAAAGGCCTGAAGCCGACTCCTTGCACCGCGCCACGGATGCAGACGCGAAGCCGTTGGGACA
>JAKASW010000011.1 GCA_021818875.1 Bacteroidota bacterium | reverse complement strand
TTGGAAAACCTGCAAGAATAAGCTTATTCCTCCCGGCGGTCAGTCCGACCCTGACGCTGTTGTATTCCGTGTAGGCAGACTGTCCATCGGGAATAAAGAACACTTGCAGTAAGTCTTCGCAGGGGGAAGTAATGTCGATGAACATAACAGCACGGTGGTCTTTCGGAAGCTCGAAATATGGCAGCAACACGGAAGGATCATTCCCAGTGGATTGAAGTATCGTTTCATCGTCACGTGGTACGATCGTGACCATGTTCAGGGCGGTCAGTTCGTCACGACGATTGCCTTCGAAAGAAAGCAATCGATGACCGTTATCGCGCAGTTCGTTAAGCCGGGTACGATATGCTATCTGTTCGATTTTCTCCGGAAGCCGCAGTTCGGGAAAACTCTTTACGCCATCGTAGAACTCGGTGGCCACGCCTTCCCGGCGAGCAGACGCAAGCATATAGCCGAGCGTCTCAACAACTGGTTGATGGACATCATGGTCGGTCAGATCGGTATCGAGAAAGATATTCTTGATTCCCCATCGCCTCACGAGGTTCAGAAAGCCGACAGCATCTCTGTGATTCGCGTTCTCTGTGAGGCAAACGTATTTGAGCCGGAAATCCCCGTGTGTTTCCGCATACATTGAGCAGACCTTTGTTACCCGATCAAAGTAATTTTTTCCTTTGACCGCCGAATAACTCTCAGCAGTACTGGCATCAAGGCTGCATATCAATTGAATGCGTCCCTTCTGAACTCCCTCGGCGACAGCCTCAGAGTACTTGTACCCGTTGGTGAAGATCCGGTGGAATATGTTTCCCTGCATTAAAAGATTCAAAGTCTTGTCGAACCGCTTGAAAGCCGTCGGTTCACCTCCGGTCCAAACGATGTTTGCGTTAGGAGAGAGCCAGCCGTTGTCCGTGAATTCCTTGCAGGTCTCGTATAAATCATAAGTACTCGTCTTGGCAATCTCAGGACTGGTTACGGTGTAGCAGTACTTGCACCGCAGCTGGCAGGCAGAGCTCCATGAGATATCCATAACACTAATGAGATATTTCGGTTTGTCGGGCCAGAGCCGCTCTTGAAGAAAGGCACAACCGTCACAATCATGATAAACACCGGTTCGGTTCGCTTCCTTCACTTCCTCCCTTTTCGCCAGGACCAAGTCCATGGGAAATGGACCACCCGTGTACGGTCCGATTTGTATCGCACCCCTGTTATGGTGATACGAGCAACAAATCTGGAGATGGTTCTGATGCAGGATCAGACCGCTCTCGATGTACTGGCAACTTTTCCTAAGAGTCATACATGCGACGGTCGGAGTGCATGATGCCGGGTTCTTCTCTCTCATATGGGGTTTCTCAGTCTGCCGCGCGGGATGATGCAGCGTGGGCCTATAATGCTCGATTGTATTCTGAGAACCGTTGGCAGATGGAAGCTCCCGATTGGGTCTCCTCCTGACACAGGAAATGTTGCACAACGGGCTCCCTCCCCAGTCTTTGAAGTGATGTACGTTCCGTATTTCGAATCCATTTTGCCGAAGTACTTTTACCAGTGAATCGAATGTCAACCAGAACGAACGATCCGACAAGCCACTGAGAGGATCCGTGAATGGACTGTTATCATGATATTCACCCTCGAACCCATTGAGCGAGGCTCCCGCGCTCCTTGCATAGTGAGTCGAAAGAAAGAGATCGTCCGTGATTGATGAAATCTTCTCAATTAGTTCCCAGGGTTTCGAAAGGAGGTAGAGGACGCCGGCGCAAAAGACAACGTCGAACTGACCGAACACAGAAATATCATCGTTCTCGAAATTGCACTTAGCGAAATTCATCTTCTCACTTCCGGAAATTGCCTTGATCAACTGCGACCGTTTTACCAGGTACTCCTTCCCTTCGAGTCCCATAACGAAATCGATCCGGGGACTCTGGATAAGCCTCAACGTGTGCGACGCTTCGAATGAACCCAGCTCCAGGACTCTCCCGCCTTTCGGAAACCACGTCAGGAAGTCTTTGATTCGTGGATCGTTGACGTAGGGGTTGTTGCCTCCGTACTGCCGACCATTGAAAACAAACCTCGTGTGCCACTCCCCGAATGCACGAAACGCATTTCCTATTTCCGCTTCCGGCACTTCCGCCGGCAGGCTGAATTCTTCCATCGATGTGATGCGGTCGATTAGTTGGCGGTATTCATCTGCTGTAGAGATGTTTCTGTCACGAGCCTCCCCGTCGCTTCCATCGTGCGAGGCCATTGGCTCTTTTTGATTCTTAAGTACTAATAGATTATCTGCAGCGGTCTTATTCCCGGGATCTATCTCCAGGATTCTGTGAAGCACTCTCTCTGCTTCTTCAGAACGGCCGTCGAGCATGCGCACGACAGCAAGATCGTTCATGGCATCACGGTTCAAAGGAAAATCAACCAGTATCTTTCCAAGCAGAGATTCCGCCGCCTCGTACCGTCGCTCCTGGATCATGCTTTCCGCACTTGTGATGAGATCGACAAGACTAACAGCAGACACCTCATGAACCTCGGCCTGCGATTTGTTTGTTGGCTGCGCCTGCACCTTTTCCGACAACACCTGGAGGTACTTCAGGGCATCTTCGTTCGAAGGTTCCAGGTCACGGACGGATTCAAGAAAGTGAATCGCATCGTTGTTGAGACCCAATGCCATACACAACTTTGCCACCACCGAAAGTACCTCGACGTTCGAAACGTCATTCTTCAGGACTTTCAAATAGGATTTCAAACCATCTTCCAACCTGTTCGACTTCAGGTAGACACGAGCAAGGTTTCTTTGTGCAATTGAGTTCTGTGGCTCTTCATTAAGGAGTCTGTTCAGAACCGCGATCGAAGAATCGTCATCACCTTCAATGGAATAAAGGACCGCCAGATCGTTCATTATCCTCGAATCGTGCTGGTTAAGTCTAAGGGCTTCCTCAAGCGTGTTTACCGCTTTATCGAACGTCTTCGATTCAATAAGAGCCTGTGCTTTCTTATACAAGGCTTCGGAGCGATCCTGTTGGTTCGGCTTGTCGAGATGTTCGATTGCACTTTTTGTCGATTCAATGAAGGCACTGCCAAACTTGAGATCGGGTTCTAGGTGATTGCCCTCAGCCCACTCGTTCCATGCGTTGATGAATACAACGCGCTTGTCGTATTTTCTCCTCCTGACTCGGTTTATCTCCAGTGAGAGCCAGGCAGAGAAGTCTTCCGGATTCGAATTGTGCAGAATGATGGGATTTTGTTCGCGGCGGGCTGAGTTATCCCAACCGGGAATAACTGAAGTGAATACATCGTCTTTTCTCTGCGTCTCGATGCCATCCTCGGCAAAGAGATGCCAGATGTTGTGATAGCTTACAATTTTCGCGTCACGGGCTGGATCAAGCCCGTTGGGCACAATTTTGTTTTCGTCTATAAGATTATCGATGGTCCTGAAATTTGGATGAAAGATCAGTTCTCCGTCGAATCCGCGCTCTGTCCAATTCTGATCCCGGTCAGCAAAAAAAGCTTTGATTGCAATAACGTAGAGTCCCGGCAAGCGGGCAGCTTGAGCCGCAGCCCGCCACAGAGCGAGAGTGCGACCATGATCCGGCAAGTCACCGGGCCGATAAACAAGGAAAACTGGTCTGTTGTCTATTTTGAACGAGCGTTTGTCCTTCAGGAAAGGCAGGAGCCAGTTGAAATGTGAGAGATCGTCATCGTCGCCGCCATACTCCTGTTTTTGCAGGATTTCTTGATCGTGGCCATCCCATCTTCGCGTCCAGTTCTCGTTCGCCCAAGCGAGACAAAATTGGAAATCCGGCTTATCCGAATTCAACATATCGACAAGCGGTCTCTGCAAAAGCAGTTTCCCATTAAACCAGTAGTGCCAGAAACAGAATGCCTCGATGCCCGCGGACTTAGCGAGCTCGGCCTGAGATTGCAGTGTCTCCGGAAGACGCATATCGTAAAATCCGAGATCGGACGGCAATTGAGGCTGATAGTGTCCCTCAAACAAAGGCTTTGCCTTTGCGACGTTCCGCCATTCCGTAAATCCCTTGCCCCACCATTCATCGTTCTCAGGAATCGGATGGAACTGCGGAAGATGAAAAGCTACAAGTCGGACCTTTTTACTCTCTGGTGATTCTTCTGTGTCCGCAGGGTCTGTACCGACGGTCACTGCGGGAGTGCTTCCATCGATCTTCTCCGGACCGGATGGTCTCACAAGACATCTCGACAATTCGTCCACACTCAGCTCGCCCTTCCAGTAGTTTGACATATCCTTGAGATTCTGAACTTCTGAATTCTCGGCTATTTCTATATTCTCCTCATCCTCGAATAATGGAGACGAAATAAGTTCTTTTGGTTTGTGGGACCCTGCGCCCAGAAGCGTGTACATCTCGTTGATTTTTCTGAACAACATTTCTCCGGATCGGTTCTTTTGGTAGTCGGCCCTGATTTCCTCAGCCACTGAAAGACATAGATTGGGATCACGCAGAAATGAACTCATCCGTTCATAAAACACTCGCTCCGACATCGGCTTGGAAAAGTATTTGCCGTAGTGACCGAATCCATCCAACACATGACTACGAAACACCTTGGAGTCTCCGAATTTCGGAAAAGGGCAGCATAATCCTATGATGGGGGCGATTTCCTGCACGCCGAGGGATGGTTGAGGCATTGCTTCAAGGCAGATATCCGCGGCCAGGTAATGTGTTGTGAGGTCGGTTACATAGCCACAAACATGAATCCTGTTGATATTTTTTGTCGGCAACACCAACGGATCACCTGGATTAAGTCCTACGATGAAAAAATCTGTATCAGGGTGCTGGTCGGCAAGATTGGTTATTACATCAAAGTAGTTGTACCTCCCGTTCGGTATGTATTTCTCTCTGGTAGCTACGGTCAAGACCACTTTTCGCGAAGAATCGAGACCGAGCAGCGTCTTTGCTTGCTTCTTTCTCTCTGCTCCGGGAAGATCGGTAAGATCATCGAACTGGGTAAAAGGAAGATGAAAACAATTCTCTGCCCGTCGATACTTCTTCGTGAACTCGGTATGATATTCGGTATGGCAGAATACCAGATCGGCGACGGACATGCCATACCAGAACCAGGAATGAGCGTGATTTTCAAACGCAACCGGCACTTGGTTCTCGTTTGAGAACGCAAGAGTGGGGACGACATCATAAGGATGACTGTATACAATTACCCGCTTGAATCGACTTGATAATAGCCTTAGGGCAGTGGCCCTCTCCAACAAAGATCCGTACTTCAAGAGAGAATGTATTTCGGCGAACGGTGCAATTTGTTTTCCAAACCATTCAGGCACGCCGGAAACGTCGCTACCAGTGAGAACAAAGCCCTGGTTCTCCTCCTTCGATCTCCTGATCATCTGGTTGATTACTCTCGTGTGGCCACCAGCGCTTCCGATTTCTGTTGCGATGTGAAGCGTGTTGAACTCTTTCCGCTGATCGATCACCTTGTTTAAATGATTCGCTATGGCAGCGACATCCACGGTTTTTTCCAATTCCTTCCCGTATCGCAGCAAGAGAGTTTCTATATCTGCATCATAGAAAATTCCGGGGTGGTTCCTCCAGGCAAAACGACCCAACTTCTCGATAAGCTTTAGATTGTTCGTCACCGCCCGAGCGTCATGAGATGAGAAATCAATCTTCGATTTCACATGATGGAACAACGACCTGTTACGTTCCAGAAGATTGTCGCCTGACATAGTTATTTCTCCTCCTGAATTTCATCAGCATTAGAAGCGGTGGTCAAGACTCCCATAGCTCCGAGATATTCGTTAGCATGGCGCGAGACCGTTTTGCGGGTGTGATCAGTGAAACAGCCTTTGCCTGTAGTTATTTCGGAATCGAAATCTGTTTCATGCAAAAGGACACTATTTCGCACCTGCGCGACGCACTTCTCTTGATTAGCTGTCAACATAAACACTGAAAGTAGAGGAGTATCACTCGCCATTATGAACCACCATTTTTATTCGTGATTCGCTGCAACCATCGATCAAAAAGCCGCAATTCAGGTAGGCTTTGACTGCTGCGACGTTCTTTTTGTTAACAAAGAGATAAATCTCTCTCAGGCCCAGCAATTTGAAACCGATCTCGACGACAAATTTGGTTGCCTTGGTCCCAATCCCTTGTCCCCAGTATTTTTCTTCGCCTATGAAAATATGAAATTCCGCCGTACCACGATCTATTCCCGTCAATTGCGCGTTACCGATATACTCGTCCGAACCCTCCACGCAGATCGCAAACCTTCTCTGATCTGTCTTGTTCAAAACTTCCCTGATCCAATTCGTTTCGATTTCAGGCGTGACAATAGCGTTCGGTTTATTCCCTGTGAGTTTCCAAATTGCAGGGTTGTTTCTCCATCTGTAGGAGACGAGAGCATCTTCTTCTCTCAGCGGCCTCAAATAGATATTCATTACTTATTCCAGCGTCCCCAGAATTGTCTCCATTTCATCGATGGAATAACGTTGGTCAATGGGAAGAGGAAGAAGGTTGTCCGCTAAATACCGTTCAAAGCTATCGGGGCGTGTCTGGTGGAAAACGCTCGGCCAATAAGTGGCTACATAAATTCTCGCAGCCAGTAGCCGTCTTCTGATTTTATGGTTGTCCTTTCTGAGGTAGGGGTACACCATCGGACCATTTACCGCGTCGTTTTCAATTAGCTTCGTGAACTCGTTCAGACGGCGCAGCCGCCTGTGGAGAGTTCGAAAATTAATGTTGCGTCTCTCACGTGCCTCTTCAAAATCCACGTTCTCAAGGAGCCTTTGCGTCAGGGTGGACATAGCCGACATAGGAACTTCGGATACTGCAGCGTCGTCTCTTACAAACTGCTCGTACCCCGCTTCAGGGCCGTCTTCTAAGCGTTTGAGCAAGTGACCGAATCTTCCAATTGATTTGTCCCTCTTCAGACGAAATCTTTTCTTCCTGGTGTAAGCGAAACCGCCATCCGGCACTCCGAAGAATTTTCTTGGAGAGTATAGTGTCGGAACATCCTTCAATGGCTTTGCGAAGAATGCCTGGGAGTTATCAACAATTACGTCTCCATACTTTCTTGCAACTTCCCTGACCTTAAGGTTGTTCAATCCGAAGTAATTTATGTACAGCAGGCATTCATTCTTTCCAAGTCCGACAGCCCGAGGGCTCAAAGCGGAGTCAAGTTCATAGAACTTGATGTTGAATTTGAGCCTTTCGATTGGCTGCAGTATCGAGTCGCAGGAGTAATACGGGACGTAGACCGTTTTACACTTTTCTGAGGTACGCAAGATATATTCGAGAGCACTCCTTCCGGAGTTGAGTGCGACGGCATCATCGTGAAACAGTGTGCCGTGGTTACGCAATTCAAGCTCGAAGTACCCTCCGATAGGATTCATACCAGATCAAACTCGTTCAACATTTCCGATATTCTGTCCTTCGGGTTGAACATCATGACGTCGATGATGCTGAGCCACGGAACAAATTCGTTGTCGAATTGTTTGTACGAGATGTCTTTTGATTTTAAGAACACGAGGTTCAGACCTTCAAGTTTGAATTCTTCTCTGTTGTAGAGTTCCATACCCCCGATGGGGTTGATATACTCTGTAGCCCCGAGCGCTTTGCAGATCGCCATTACCCTGTGCTCCTTCTTCAGCCCGTTGCCAGTGCTGATCGTTGAAGACTTGACTATTGGAGTCGATATCCCCAGATATTCGCATACTTGCGTCACGGAGTAGTAAATGAAGTTGAACAGGTTTGGATCATCAAACCGGAAACACCTGCTTACAAGTTCGATCGTGTCCTGGAAGTTTGAAGCATTCCCGTAAGCTGATTCAATTCTACTAACAAGAGAAGCCGAGTCCTGTGCAAATGATTCGGCGAGACGTCTCTGGCAAACGTCAAGAGAATCGGAATCCTTTTTCAAGGGAACGGTAAAAAGGTAATCTTTCCTACCGACCAATATCCGGTTCCTGTTAATCCATCCCTGTTTCGTGTACTTCACATTGTCGTAAATGACAAACGCGTCCACGGTAGATATCAGCTGCCAGTAACCGATATACGGGAAGAGGTACGGCTGCATTATTGCTATTTTCACTACCGTCTCGTCGGCATGTTCAAGATGCAATCACAAACAAACTCAACCTCGCGCGGCTCAAGCGCACCATACATAGGTAGGCATAGAACTCGTTCAGCGATCTTCGATGCCACGGGTAAATTCTCCTTCCTTGCAGAGGGCAGGTTACGGTAGGTCGGCATATCGCTTATCAGCGGATAGAAATATCTCCTGCCAAACACACTGTGACGCTTCAGCTCTTCGTAAACTTGATCACGACTACGGCCGAACTCTCCCCCATCAATCAGGATGGGAAAGTGTGCATAGTTGTATGAGATATCCTCCGGCGGCGCAAAAGTCGTTATACCATTAACGCCGCCAAGAAGATGCTGGTACAGATTCGCAGCAACTTCCCTGCCTTCAATTTCGTGCTTCACGTATTCGAGGCTCAGCAATCCCAACGCAGCCTGAAACTCATTCATCTTCCCATTGATACCCGGACCCACGACAGTGACTTCATCAGCAAATCCGAAATTTTTTAGAAAGTCAATCCTCCTCTTCAACTTTTCATCTTTCGTGATTATCGCTCCCCCTTCGAATGTCGTAAAGAGCTTGGTACCATGGAAGCTCAACACGGATATGTCGCCTTGAAGAAATAGATTCTTGTCCTTGATTCTCACGGCGAATGCATGTGCCGCGTCATAAATGACTTTAAGACCGTACTTGTCGGCAATTGCCTGAATTTTGTCAACCTCACACGGCCTGCCGTAGACATGGACCGGCATTACTGCGCTTGTGCGCGGTGTGATCAGGGCTTCGATCTTGTCCGGGTCGATATTGAATGTTCTGTCGTCGATGTCGCAGAAGACCGGAGTAATCCCGTTCCACTGAAGTGCGTGTGTAGTTGCAACAAAACTGTACGGGGTAGTGATAACTTCCCCCGAAATCCTCAGTGCCTCAAGGCCCACGATGAGAGCAAGAGTGGCATTCGCAAAAAGATTGACATGTTTAACTTCCAGATATCTCGCAAGCTCTCTCTCAAACGATTGATGGAACGAACCGTTATTGGTTAGGATTTTCTTTTCCCATATTGCTTCGAGGCTCGGATAGAGTCTCTCAAGCGGCGGCAGGTTCGGCCTGGTTACATATATCGGCGCATCGCTGATTTTTTTTGTTACTTGCTCGTCTATCGAAAGTTCTTCCAATTTGCCTCCTTTGCGCAACCTTCAGGATCAATCGACCTGTTTATCTTCTTACACGACTTGATCACCTTTGTATGTTCCCCCCGCTCCACGAAGCACACTTCAAGCAGGTCAGTTATCGCGTTCACACTCTGCCGCACCCTTTCTGTGGGAAGCATGCTCAGACTCTGTTTCCTCTTTCTAACTTCAATTTCACTCAAACAGACCACCGCTTGAATTGGAGGTTCTTGAATTGAACAAGGAGTTTAGGTCAATGAATGTGCCGCGTTTCTACGGCAATAGCTGGCTTAAATCGGGTGCATAATTCACATAGCGGGCCACTATTATCCACCTGGCTAATCTCTTGCACAATCCAGGTGGACCTTGGAGATCAGGTCTACCCGTGAATCTCGGACTTATGGGGTTTGAAGAAAGGGAGGCTCAGCTACAATTTGTGGTGGCACCGGCAATGACGCTCGCGGTAGGGTAGGACAAGCGAAAGCATCCCACCCGCGAGTAGGACGGCGTCTATACAGACCTTTCCCCAGAAACGATCAGTAATTCTTTTACCAGTATCCGAAGACGGCCAGCGCGCCGAAGGAAAACCAAACGGGAAGGAATTGGAATCGATGTCGACAAATGACTATCGCATGACCTCGGTCGCATTCATAGATCAGCACTGTTCCTCAAGGGGAGTCCGAAGTCACTTCAAGAGAAGCATCTTTCTCACTTGAACGTTTCCCCCCGCCCTCAGCACGCAGAAATAAACTCCACTGGCATAACGCGACCCGTCAAATCGGACTATATATTCCCCAGGCGTCTGCTTACCGTCAACGAGAGTCTCTACTTCCCTGCCGAGCACGTCATAAACTCTTAATACCACGCGACTGATCGCTGGTACTTGATAGCTGATAATTGTAGAGGGGTTGAACGGATTCGGATAGTTCTGGTACAGCTTGAAGGAGAACGGGACATTCTCTCTTGAAGGACCGATTCCTGACACAACCGCCGATAAAGGAAGTCTCCAGACACCGTCTGATGCAGTCCCCGCGAGAAGAAAGCTGTCCGCCATGCCGAGTGCCGTTATCGAGTAGTAGTCCATCGTTCCCATCCCGATGGCCGACCATGATACACCAGCGTCGGTGGACATAAACACTCCGGCCGCGGTCCCCGCGAATATCCCTACCGTACCTGCCTGCCCAAGCGGCGGTGTGGTCGCGAAACAATTAACCGTCGAGTTGGTCAGGTTGCTGTCGGATGGAGACCATGATCCACCATAGGTATTTGAGACGTAGATCCCACCTCCCTGTGTCCCTGCAAAGATATTTCCCTCGCTCGCGACAATTGCACTGACATGGTTGACGCTCATGCCGAGGCCCTGTGCGAGCCAAATTCCAAAGCTGCTCGTCGCGTAAGAGGTGCTTGAGCTGGTGGTACCTACATAGACATAGGGGTACGAAGACCCGGGGAGTTGGACGGATGCAAGACACGTTATCGAAGAGTCTGTCAGATCACTGTCGCTTCGGGCCCACGTCGCGCCAAGATTTGTCGACACGAAAATGCCGTTCGTCGTTCCCGCATACAATCCCCCGGTAGTGTCGGATGATGGAACTGCCAGCATTGCGGTAATACTACCGACGGAAAGACCGCTGTCGGCGGAAGTCCAATTGGCTCCGTTGTCAGACGATACATATACTCCGCTGTCAGTTCCGGCAAAAACATTTCCGCCAGTCGAAGCGAGTGAAGTTACGCCAGGGTTTCCAAGCCCTATGCTTGCCGGCGTCCAGGATGCACCGCTGTTCCCGGAGACAAAAACTCCATCGTTGGTCCCGACAAACACATTGCTGCCGGCGGAGAGGAAAGATGAGATGGGATAAGTGGAGAGATCCGTGTTGAGTGACATCCACTCCGCACCGTCGTTAAGTGAAAGGAAAATGCCGCCGCTGTTCGTCCCCGCGACAATAGCAGAACCGCTGGTCGCCGAACTTATTACGTCAGGATTATAGATGCCCAGGTTTGCCAGGGACCAGGAGCTCCCATTGTTAGTAGAGACATAAAGGCCGCTGTCCGATCCGACGACGATCGCCGTGTTGGTAACTGCAATCGAATTCACGGAGAAATGAAGGGCGGCTGAATCCACACGCGACCATAATTTCCCATCGTTAGAAGACACGTAGAGACCTTCATTCGTACCGGCGTAAAGCGTCGAGGTGTCGGCGCTCGATTGCCCCAGCACAAGGGCATTGATGTAACTGAACAGAGTGCCCAGCGAGTCCCACGTTGAGCCGTTATCACTGGTCGAGAAAACTGACCCGTCGAACGTTGCAGCATAAACGATCGGTGCCCCTCCTGTCTGATTGCTTACAAGAGAAGTGACGCTAGGTATCGCAGATCCGTTTGAAGACGGAAGTCCTTTGTTAATCGCAGTCCAGTGCTGACCGGCATCACTTGAATAGTAGATCCCGTTGCTGAGCGTTCCGGCAAAGATATTCGTGCCGCTTGCGGCGAGACACTCAACATAACCGGAAAGGCTGCTGTCCGCGTTCCAGGTGTTGCCACCGTCGGAAGATGTGAAAACTCCTGAACCGGTATCAGCAAAAGCAGCGGCGAACAATAATGTGTCACCTGCAGGGCCTGCACCAGGCACGGAGATGATTTGCGATATATAATATTTACCAAGGTTTCCGCTATAAGTCCAACTCGCTCCTTCGTCAGTAGAAACGAACATGTCGCCGTAGACCGACCCTGCAACTATGCTGCTTCCGCTCAACTCGAGTGCGCTGACACTCGACATGTAAATGCCCCCTACCTGCACCCACTGCCCCGTTGCGTTGCCAGCATCTAACCAAAGTATGCTGGCACACATTATCGAGATTAATGGTCGGCCACTTAACCACTTCATACGCACCAATACCTTAAGTTCATGCCACTTCTACGACCTCGATGAAAACGTTCAAAGATATCTCACGGTTTCCTGCGACCGCGGACTGGAGAGTTTATCAATTCCATTGATTAGATACAACGTATGAGCACAGCCATCCGTTCAAACGGACGCCTAACGTGCTAAACCATCTTCGGCAGTTACGGCAACTGCCGGAGGTATCTTAGTTAATGTATCCGCTTTAGCGAATGACGGGAGGGACCGCTCCGCTCAACTCGTCGTGGCGGAAGCATTTCACAAGGTGGTCGTTCACCATACCGGTTGCCTGCATATGCGCATAGCAGATCGTGGAACCGACAAACCTGAACCCGCGCTCCTTCAAGTCCTTGCTCATCGCATCAGACTCCTTACTGGTGGCAGGAATAGACCTCAGTGTCTTGAACATGTTTATCTTCGGCTTTCCGTTGACAAATTTCCATATATACTTTTCGAAGCTGCCATGTTCTTCCTGTACCTCAATGAATAGGCTTGCATTTTCAATCGCCGCTTCGATTTTCAGCCTGTTGCGGATAATTCCCTGATCCCTCAGGAGATTTCTTACCTTTCGGTCGTCGAAGCGTGCCACTTTCTCGACATCGAAACCGTCGAAAGCCTTCCTGAAGTTCTCCCGCTTATGCAATACCGTGGACCAACTCAACCCAGCTTGCATTCCTTCCAGAACAAGAAATTCGAAGATAATTCTGTCGTCATGGAGCGGTACTCCCCATTCTTTGTCATGGTATTGAATCATCTGAAGGTCCTCGGATGGCCACGGGCAGCGAACGAAGGTGTTGTCAATTGGAGCTGGCACAGTTCCTCCTCTTTTGTACCGAAAGCAGGCAGAAGGTTGCAGCCGGTAAGGAGTGGGAGATAGGTTGAGACATCAAGACCGGTTCGCCTTAACGGATTTCTTCAAATTCACCATTTTTCTTGTTCTTCCTGACATTGTCCCAATTGAAACAGCGGCCGTTTATGGCGATGTACACACCGTGCGGCAGTGTCTCAACGAAAGCAAGCGCGCTTCCGAGATTAAACAGACCGTCGGAGCTTCCGAACTTGTAAGGTATCATCGCACCGGTAAGGACAACCGTCTTGCCATCCATTTTCTTGCCGAGAAGCTGTGCCGTCTGTTCCATGGTATCGGTGCCATGCGTGATGATTATTTTCTCTTCTTCACACTTCTCACAATTGTCAAGTATCAATCCCCTGTCGGATTCAGTCATCTCCAGACTGTCGATCATCATCAGAGTCCTGATGTCGACTTCAACTTTGCACCTTCCGAGCTTGAGCATTTCGGGAAGATGCGTGTCTTTGAAAAAGAGACTTCCGGTAAGCTCATTATACTCCTTGTCGAAAGTTCCGCCGGTAACGAAGATCCGAATCGCCATTCCTGTTAAACTGTTTGTCCAGTTTCATCCGCCAAATTCACATCAAAATCCTTCACGAGATGCCGTGTAATTTAGCAAGTGCACCTTCATGAAACCAAGAGAAAGGCTGAACGAACTCTAACAGTTCACCGGGTAGTTTTTTTGTCCTCTTCACTCCTCCAATTCTCGGAGATCCGTCAGCCTTCCGGCGTTAAAAAGAGATAGATTGAGCAATTGCACGAGCCCGACACATAGAATGTGTTAGTTCTCGCAAACATCGACTTCCGTTACCTCCTCAACGGTTAATCAGCAAATCCAGCTTCGTCAATTTCCATCCAAATGTTGGGGTTTTTTGCCGTATCCATTGAGGGAAACTCGACTGGATCTGAGGGAATTCTTATCGGGCATTTCTCCACGGTGGCATAATTGACCGAGCCGTAAGAAGTTGCGCCGTAGAAACCGGCGTCAGATGTGGAAGGTGTGATGGCCAAACGGTGGCACAGGTCTTGCGCAACACGTCGCATGTGATGCAAATAAGAACAAAAGAATTCCTAAATGAGCAAAAGAAAATTTCCGGATCTCTTTTACAATCCTGTAAGCATGACTGGCGCCATCATTGCCTCCGTCACCTTCGGGGCAATTCTAGTTCTTATGATAATTGATACAATATGGAACGCGCTTCCACCCTACTACGGAATCGTCACGTACATATTGCTTCCGAGCGTCTTGATTGTCGGACTGATCATTATTCCGCTTGGCGCTCTCATCGAAAGAGGGCATTGGAGGAAGGCCGCCGCGGCTGGCGTTCCACCCTTACCAAGGATAGACTTGAATGAGCGACGCCAGCGAACCGCCTTTTTCTTTTTCTCGACGGGAACTCTCCTGTTCATGCTTTTCACGGCGATAGGAGGTTATCATGCCTTTGAGTTCACCGAGTCCGTTACATTCTGTGGAAACATTTGTCACAAGGTGATGAAACCTGAATACACCACCTACTTACACTCGACGCACGCAAGAGTTGCCTGCGTCGAGTGTCACGTCGGTCCGGGGGCAAGCTGGTGGGTGAAATCGAAGCTGTCGGGTACTTACCAGGTGTATGCCGTTCTCACAAATAGATTTCCGCGTCCGATTCCCACTCCGATAAAGAACTTGAGACCGGCCCGCGAGGCCTGCGAGCAGTGTCATTGGCCTCAGTCGTTTGTCGGGGAGCGCAGGATCACAAGAGCATTCTATCTTGAAGACTCCGCGAACTCGAGATGGAATATCGACTTGCTGATAAAGATAGGACGCAGCACAAGTGGGGAAGCAAGCCGTCCACCTGTTCATTGGCACGTGACCCACGATGTACAGTTCCTGGCGGCTGATTCGGCGTCCCAGAATATCCCCTGGGTGCGACTGGTCGAGGCCAACGGTGATACGGAGACATTCACCACATCGGACAATCCGTTCACGCCTGACTCAGTAGCGAAATTGAAAGTCAAAACCATGGACTGCATGGATTGCCACAACCGGCCGACGCATATCATACATACTCCCGGTCAGGCAGTGAACGATGCCATGGCGAGCGATTCGATCTCTCCATCCCTGCCGTGGATAAAGCTGACTGCGGTCAACGCCCTGACGCCCCGCTATTCGGACACGCAGAACGCCGTCGACAGTATCGAGATCGCCAATGATTCATTCTACAAAACCAAGTACCCGCAGCTTGCAGTCAAGGACAGATCCAAAATCAACCGCGCAGTATCTGCTGTACAGAAGATCTACAGGGAGAACTTTTTCCCTTACATGAAAGTCGACTGGAGAGCGTACTCAAACGATCTCGGCCATCAGGATTACCCCGGGTGTTTTCGATGTCATGATGGGAACCACAGAACTGCCGATGGGAAGGTAATACCTAACAGTTGCAAGACGTGTCACCTCATTCTCTCACAGGGAACGGCGCCAGACACCCTTGCCGACCTTTCGGGCATACCGTTCAAACATCCGCCGGCAGGAATCGGAGACGCGTGGCAAGGTGCAATGTGCACCGACTGCCACGATGGTACGCAATAATCCGGATAATCTTTACTGCCACCGCCGCCGGAGTCTCGCGACAACTTTTCTGATCGTGAAATATGCTACCGCAAGCGCGATAGATGCAGCAATTCCCATGACTATGTCCGACTGCGGGGTGGTGAACGAGGAAACGATTTTCACGGAGAGCAGATTCGCTGCCTCCGTGAATGACCATGACCATATAAATGCGCCGACGAGATTGTACACCATGAAGGAAGCAGTTCTCACCTGATAGAGACCAAGCGCAACGGGCACGACTTCCCTTATTCCGTAGAAATACCTGGCGACAAGCATGAGCGGTGAGCCAAATTTTCTCACCGGCGCCGCGGACTGTTCCACCTTCTCACCGAATCTCTTTCGCACGAATGACCATTTGTTCCAAACTACCCGTCCGGCATAATAGTAAAGCACGTTTCCAACAAAGGATGCGGCGGTCCCCAGCGCGATGACACCCCAAAGTGTAACCGATCCGGTCCGAGCTAATGCCACACCCGTGAAAAGTCCGAACTCGCCGGTGAATGCGATGGTAACGAAGACAAGGAGATAGCCGTTTTGATGGATGAACTGTTCCACAAATCAACATACACAACTTCTGGTGTCATCTTCAATTTTGTCCTCCAGTTGTGCTGGAGATGGACCCACATACCGTTAGACAGGGTCCTGCGCAACATATCGGCTTGAATGAACCCACTCTCTTCCATAGATTTTTGCATGAAAAAGTTTCTTATTGTTATCCCAACAGTTCTAACTGTATTCATTTGCACACAGGCAGGACTTGCTCAAACTTCAAGCGCGTTCAAGATTGGGCGGGTCCACTATGGAGGCGCTGGCGACTGGTATGTGTTCTCAATGGAAGAACCTACGCTCCTGAGGTTTATCAGAAAGAATACGGATATCAATATTGATCCGAGTTTCAATCCCGTCAGACTCTCCAGTGACAACCTATTTACATATTCATTCCTGTTTCTGACCGGACACGGGAGCGTGTATTTCAGCAGGCCTGATGCAGCACGCCTGAGGGAATATCTGGAGAACGGCGGTTTTCTATATGCGAACGACAGCTACGGGATGGCCGGGGCGTTTCCTAGAGAACTTGAGAAGGTATTTCCGAACAAGAAGCTTGTAGAGCTTCCGTTTTCGTACGGCATGTACCACTGTATTTACAGCTTCAACAATGGGCCGCCTAAAATTGAAGACTGGGGTGACGGAAAGCCCGCTGAAGGTTTCGGACTTTTTATCGGCAAGCGACTCGCTGTTTACTATACTGCTGAGGGCGACCCACCCGATGGATGGGACCCTACCTCCGTACATGGTGGCACAGAGGCGAAGCACATCGAGGCAATGGAATTCGGGACAAACCTGGTGTATTGGGCACTGACTCACTGAGAGAGTAAGCGGAAATGTGCTGCCAACAGATTACCCTGAGTTGTATTCCCTGCCGAAATTGGCTAAAATCTCGAAGATATGACAGGTTATGCAGTGACTGAAGGGCCGAAGAAAACTGATACAACGACAACCTGATGAAGCATCCTCTGCATCCGAAGGCATATAATACGCATCAAGTAGAGTGTCCCCAATTTCCAATAACCGTAGTCTCCCGTCTCATCGCGTCGGTTTGAGGTCTCGTTGCTTCGCAAGTGTTATTGAGGTCGGCTGCAACAACTTCCTCACGCAAGATTTCATTTCACCCTTCAAGCTTCCTTCAAGTACTCGCTGACAACACTCCCTAACGCAATCGAAAGCAGTTTCGCATCACTTCTGTCCGACCTCGACGGAATCAGTATAGGAATCTTCGCTCCCACTATCACATGAGCCAACCTCATTTCTGCAAAATAAGTTGTACTCTTGGCGAGACTGTTCGCTGCCTCGATGTTGGATGCCACGAGAATTTCTGCTTTCCCTGCAACTTCAGACCTAATTCCCTTTTCTGCAGCAGCTTCTACCGACAAGGCGTTATCAAGCGCAAGCGGGCCGTCCACGATGCAACCTTTGATCTGACCCCTCTCATTCATTTTCGAAAGCGCGGCCGCGTCAACTGTTGACTGCAAATCCGGTAGCACGAATTCCGTCGCCGATAGTACTGCCACCTTAGGGTTCATATTACCTAATGCGTGTGCCACCTCCACAGCATTTCTTATCAATTCGACCTTTTTCTTCAAGTCCGGACTGAGAGTCATTCCGCCGTCCGTTATCATTACGAACTTGTTCTCGCTTCTTTTGGGATACTCAAACACAAATATGTCGCTTATGAGTCTACCGGTTCTCAGACTGGGGTGATTAAGTGGTTGCCCCCCGTTTGAGAGAATAACCTTCATCATAGTTGAAGTATCCACTCCGCCCTTCATCAGGATGTTGACTTCGCCGTTCGATGCGGCCAGTAACGCGGCCGACAGCGCTGCTTCTATCGTAGCACACTCTGCTACCTCTACTGAATTCCTGATTCGAGGAACATTTGACAGACCGCCTTCAATTAGATCCCAAGGGCCGAAAAGAACGAATGATGCTCCAAGCCTGCTTGTGGCTTCTGATATTGCAAGAAAGGTCCCGTCGTTGTTCGGGAAAACGACTCCAACTTTTCGAGTGGCTAACGCTCCTGCCGCCTTCAGCAGCTCATCAAAGTTCTGTATCATATTTGTGCCTCAGTTCGATGTAGACTGAATTCAGCAAAGCCGAGCAAAGGCTGGCACACGAATCTATTTAAACAAACAGGATAACCGGAGATACGAGCCTGAAGGCGCCTGCAAAGATCGATTTCGAAGTGTGACATCCTTCTGCTATCTTTTTGCTTTTGCTCCAAGAAAGTCAATTCCTAAATGATTAGTATGTTAGTGCCTTCTCCTGACAGCGAAGAACGCGAAGCGCGCCGTGTGCCATGCTGCTCATTTCATCATCGCCGGGACAAGTCTCGACAGGTGCGATGAAATCGACTCGTTCTTTTATCCACGTCGTGAGCAGTTTTGAATTCGCCAGCCCACCCGTCAATATGATCGCGTCGAGCCGCCCCTTCAACACGGTAGACATCGCTCCAATTTCTTTCGCGATCTGATATGCCATGGCCCCATACACTTCTTGGGCCAAAGCATCGCCAGACTCTATTCTCTTTTCAACCTCCTTTGCTGAATTGGTCTGCAAGTAAGCCATCAACCCTCCCTTTCCCATCACCATAGATCTCATTTCGTGTTCCAAATACTTGCCGGAATAACAGAAACCGATGAACCCCTGCAATGGCAATCCCCCTGTGCGATCAGGGGAAAAGGGGCCGTCGCTGGATGCATCATTCACATCAATTATCTTTCCACCACGGACCGGCGCGATAGAAATCCCTCCACCAAGATGCGCGACTATAAAGTTGGTTTCGCATAATTCCATCCCTAGTTTTTCGGCCTCGCGGCGGGCAACCGCGTGAATGTTCAGCGCGTGGGACAGGCTTTGTCTTACTATCATCGGATGACCGGAATAGCGGGCAAGAGGCTCGAACTCATCGACGGAAACAGGATCGACCACATAAGCGGGACAACGATAGTTCCTGGCTATGCTTTGTGCCAGGGCGCACCCTAGATTTGAAGCGTGCTCACCTCGGAGATTTGATTTCGCATCCGATATCATCTGATCGCTGACAATGTAAGTCCCGCCGCGAATCGGCTTCAATAGGCCTCCGCTCCCGACAACTGCAGAAGGAGAAAACCTTTTTTTCTTTAGCCAGTTGAGAGATGCTTCAAGTCTGAATGCAAACTGGCCCCAGGTTCCGTCGAAGCGACCCAGATCAAGGTTCGAGTGATTTATCGTTACAGCCGAAACAGGATCGGAGTTGTGGAAAAATGCGAGCTTAGTTGACGTCGACCCGGTATTGACAACAAAAATGCGGTGCTTCTTTGTCTCTGATGGCAACCTGGAACTCTCCTGTTCTTACTTATCTCCGGCGAACTCTCGGTTCTTCGAAAACCATTTCGGTAATCGCCTTGCATGACGCCGATCGTTTGCCAACCGGTGTAATTTATCTTAAAAGGATGTGCTCAGGTTTATGCGATTCAGTCCCCCTAGTTTACCCCAAGAAGAAAAAGCATAGTCGATCGTGTACCCGTAGAACTTTATTCCTGCTCCAAACGAAAGGCCTTCGATTCCCGAAGTCAGCCCGATTCCCATCTGCTGATGAGCCAGGTTATCGTACCCGATCATCAAGTGGAAATTCTTGGACAGCAGAAACTCCCCACCGATAACAAAAGAGCGAAGCCGATCGGTTAGGCTAAGGTTCGGTTGACCCAGCCTCCTAATCGCAACGTTGAGCACCAATGGAAGATGTTCCAACTGCTTGGAGATTCCGAATCGGACGTCGAATGGAAGGCTCTCAGTGACTCCTGCATACGATGTGATCTGCCGGCCGACATTAACGACCGTGAATCCGATTCCCAGAAGGTCTTGAGGGAAGTTATAGTAGAGTCCCGCGTCGAAGGCCACTGCTGACGAGCTGTACGAAGAGATGGTTGAATAAATAGCCTTGAGATTGAATCCGTAACTGAAATTCGTTCCGAGATAGTTCGAGTAATTCAGGGTCATCATTGCATCGCCTGCAGTGAATGTCCCATATTGATTGCCCAACTGGTCGGTTGCCGGGAAAGATCCGTAGTTTATATATCCGATCCCCGCGCCAAAATACCCGACAGAGGGAAGTTGAAATGTCGAGAAAACATATCCGGCGTTTATGTCGAGGACATGCTTGAGATACCCGAAGGTTACCGCTCGATTTTTCGCTTCGACGGAAAGTGCAGGATTATAGTAGAAATCGGACGGATCATCGGAACGTGCCATGACGCTCCCCGCGAGTGCCGCATCGCGGGCACTTACGTCAAGGTTTAGGAATTCATAAACAGCCTGTCCGTAACTTGTGCCTGCCGCGGTCAGAATCGACATGAAAACGATAAATTTCATTTTGGGAATCTACCCGCACACTGCGTCTTTTTCAAGACCACCGGTATTAATTATATTTACTAAACATTTCATGGACACTATTCAAATCGATCGATCTCGAATCAACCGGATACTCGTATTGAAGCCTCGTGCAATCGGCGATGTGTTACTCTCGACACCGATCCTGCCCAACCTCAGAACGGAGTTTCCAAAAGCAACAATAGATTTCTTTGTCGAGAAGTTCGCCGCGCCAGTCGTAGAGGGAAACCCGTTTATCGACTCCGTTATCTCGATCGATACGGCTGAAGCGTCTCCGGTCTCAACAATTGGGAGAATAAGGAAGACAGGATATGATCTCGTCATAGACCTCTTCTCGAATCCTCGTACTGCAATTATCACGATGTTTAGTGGTGCACCGTACAGAGTCGGGTTCCCTTTCAAGTGGCGAAAGTATGCTTACAATATCATCGTCATTCCACGGAGTGGAGAAGTGCACAACGTGGAGTTTAATCTCGACGCATTGAGAAGGATCGGAATTCCGATCAGGACTACGCAACCGACTTTTATCTTGGATAACGCATCAAGAGAGTTCGCCGACAACTTCATTAAGACTGAAGGTCTCAGCAGGGATGGATTCCTGACAATCAACATCGGAGGCGGGTGGCAGACAAAAAGATGGCCGATAGAGAAGTTCATTGACCTCTGTCATCAGATCGAAAAGAATCTTGGGTTGCCCATCGTCGTGCTGTTTGGTCCGTCCGAAAGAGATGAAGCGTTGAAGATCAGCCGTTCCTCGAAGGCCATCAGTGCACCGCAAACGTCCCTCCACCAGATGGGAGCCATCATGAAATTGTCGCGGCTCCTGATCACAAACGATTCGGGGCCGATGCATATCGCTGCCGCCCTGATGGTACCGACGCTGGCGATTTTCGGGCCAACGAATCCCAAGCTGCAGGGACCTTACGGAAATGTTTCGGATATCGTACGGAATGAATCACTCGACTGCCTTCAATGCAACCTCACAAAGTGCCCGATTAACAACCTTTGCATGAACGATCTGCAACCCGATACTGTCTTCCGGCATCTTCTTGAATTGATTCAGAAAATTCAACAACAAACGAAAAGGATCGATGAAAAAGCCCGAGATTAAGATTCCTGACTGCAAACGATTCAACGGATACAAGCCGTGCTTCCCGAACAAATTATGCCAGGAAGAATGCGTCAAACCGGATGCCCCATTTGGAAAGAAGATATTAATAATCAACCTCGACGCAATGGGCGACGTCCTGATGACAACTGCGCAGCTTGGACCGGTAAAGCGAAAGTATCCTGAGAGTTACGTTGCCTGGGTGACTTTAAAATCAGCCGCCCCTCTTCTATTCAACAATCCTTTTATTGACGACATTTTTCAGTGGGACACAGAAAGTCTTCTCATAATCGGTGAGATGAGTTTTGATGTCGTCATGAATGCGGACAAGTCCAGAAGGTCTGCCGCTCTTGCTATGAAAGTGAAGGCAAAGGAAAAACTCGGGTTCGGTTTGAATGAGAACGGGCAAATCATCCCTCTCAACGAAGAGGCGAGCTACAATTTCAGACTGGGAATCGACGACTACCTGAAGTTTAGGATTAACGACCGCACCGGGCAGGACATTCTTGCGGAGACATTCAAGCTTCATTATGATCAGGACGAATATGTCCTGCGGATGACTGACGAAGAGGTTCAGCATACATCATGGTACAAGCGGTCGAAAGGCATTGCTGAAACGGATACGGTAATCGGGTTTAACACCGGTTGTTCGGACTTGTTTCCAAATAAGAAGATGACGATCGATCAGCATATCGAACTGATCGAAAAATTGGCGCAACACGGCAACATAAAGCTGTTGTTGCTGGGTGGGAAGGAAGATGCGGAGCAAAACGAGATAATCTACTCGCGGGCAACGGAAAGAAATCCTGATCTCGCCGCACGGCTGTTCAAGACGCCGACGGATGAGGGCCTGCGTAACGGGATTGTTTATGAAAACGCGGCAGATATTGTAATCACAGGCGACAGCTACGGAATGCACCTGGCGATCGCGCTGAGGAAGTACGTGCTTGTCTGGTTTGGAGTCAGCTGCTGGAGCGAGATAGATCTTTACGGCCGCGGCGAGAAGTTCATTTCTTATGACGACGCTCCCAGCAAACAAATTCTGTATTGCTCGCCATGCTGGAAAAAAGTCTGTCCGCACAACCTTGAATGCATCAAGTTGATAGATCTTGAAGCAATTTACCGAAAGACAATGGAGTATGTTGAAACGCTGAGCCATGCAAAAAGAAACGACAGGAAGAGCAGGTTGGCCGGGGCATTCGACACGGTATCAAAACAAAGATAGAACGGCGATCCTGCCTACCCTTCCTACCGTCCGGCAGGCGGTAGGAAGGGTCGTCCTAAGCAACGATTTCTTAGTTCAACGATGAAGGTGCAGATGTCGGATTTTTTTTCGTAGTGTCTTGTCCATCACCTGTCTTTGGTGGCTCATATTCCTTTGCGAGCTGCTCGTACATCTTCCATCTTTCATCCACGTCTTCCTGAGCAAGCTTCATCAGGAAGTCCACTCTTTCGGGGTGGGTCTTCTTTAACATGTTGAACCGGGTCTCCAGAGAAGTGAATTCTCCAACACTTCCCTTTGGTGCCTTGGAGTCGAGTCTGAAGGGGTTCTTGTGCGCCTGCTGAAGTCTCGGATCAAATCTGAAGAGAGGCCAGTAGCCAGTTTCCACGGCAAGTTTTTGATGCTGCGCTCCGAATGCCATGTCGATGCCATGCTCGATGCAATGGCCATAGGCAATGATGATGGAAGGCCCGTCGTAGGCCTCGGCTTCCATAAACGCACGTACAGTTTGAGCATCGTTGGCACCAATTGCGACTCGTGCAACGTAGACATTGCCGTACATCAATGCCATCAGCGAGAGGTCCTTTTTCCTTGCCGGCTTCCCTGCTGCAGCAAACTTCGCGACTGCAGCTCGCGGAGTAGACTTGGACATTTGGCCACCAGTGTTTGAATAAACCTCGGTGTCCAGGACTAATATGTTCACGTTCTTACCAGAGGCAATGACATGGTCAAGTCCACCATAGCCTATGTCGTAGGCCCAGCCGTCGCCTCCAACTATCCAGACACTTCTCTTTACGAGATTGTCTGCAACATCGATGAGCCTTCTCGCCTCCGGGGAACTCAGCGAAGCGAGCTTCTCCTTGAGTGCCTTCACTCGCTGCCGCTGCTCGTAGATCCCGGACTCGTCGCTCTGTTTCGCTTCGAGGAGATCACTTGCAAGCTCGTTGCCGATCTCTCCCGATAATTTCTTCACGAGCTCCCTGGCAATTTCAGTCTGTTTGTCGACCGCGAGCCTCATGCCGAGTCCGAATTCAGCATTGTCCTCGAAGAGGGAGTTCGACCATGCCGGTCCCCTACCTTCAGGATTCACGGTGTACGGTGTAGTCGGAAGGTTGCCGCCATAGATCGACGAACACCCGGTTGCATTTGCTATCAATGATCTGTCCCCAAACAATTGCGTCATCAGTTTAACATACGGCGTTTCCCCACAACCCGAGCAGGCGCCGGAATATTCAAACAAGGGCTGCAGGAATTGCGAGTCTTTAACATTATCGAATCTGATCGACGTACGCTCCACCTCAGGAATACCGAGGAAAAATTCATAGTTAATTTTTTCTGCTTCCCTGAGAGGTGGCTGCGGCCTCATGTTGATCGCCTTCAGGTTCGGATCCTTCTTGCTTTTCACTGGACAGAAATCGACGCACAGAGCACAGCCGGTACAGTCCTCCGGCGCAACCTGGAGAGAATATTTCGTGCCCCTATGCTCAGCACTCTTGAAGTCAACCGCTTTAAACGTCGACGGCGCATTTGGCATGTAAGATGGATCGAAGACCTTGGCCCTGAGTGCAGCATGAGGACAGATGACTACGCATTTGTTGCATTGTATGCAGATGTCCTCTTCCCAGGTCGGTATCTCGAGGGCAATATTACGTTTCTCCCATTGCGATGTGGAAGTTGGAAATGTCCCGTCAACCGGCATTGCGCTCACCGGAAGAGTATCGCCTTTCCCTTCTATCATCCGCGCAGTGACCTTCTTCACGTATTCTGGCGCCTTGTCGGAGACTACCGGCGGCATTTCAATTGTGCTCGTGACAGTATCAGGCACTTTCACTTCGAAGAGATTTGCCAGGGTCTGGTCGACTGCCTGGAAGTTTTGCTGGACGACCTGGTCGCCTTTCTTTCCGTACGTCTTCTTGATTGACTTCTTGATTTGATCGATAGCCTGCTCCCGGGGTAGGACGCCGGATATCGCAAAAAAACAGGTTTGCATTATGGTATTTATCCTGCTTCCCATGTTCGTTTGCCGTGCCACTTTGTAAGCATCAATCACATAGAACTTCAACCGTTTCTCTATAATTTCCTTCTGTATCTTTTTGGGAAGCTTGTCCCAGACTTTGTCGGGGCCGTATATGCTGTTCAAAAGGAAGACTCCGCCCGGTGCTGCCTTTTCGAGCACATCGAATTTGTCAACGAAGAACCACTGATGACAGGCGACAAAGTTTGCCTTGTTGATAAGGTAAGTTGAATGGATCGGCCTTGGACCAAAGCGCAAGTGAGAGACGGTCTGGGAACCCGACTTCTTCGAATCGTAAACAAAATAGCCCTGGGCTTCGAAGTCCGTTTCGCCCCCGATGATCTTGATAGAGTTCTTGTTTGCACCTACCGTTCCATCTGCACCAAGCCCGTAGAACATTCCTCTGAAGACGTCGTCAGGTTCTGTGTCAAAGGTCTCATCGTAATCGAGACTTGTGTTGGTAACGTCATCCACGATGCCGACGGTGAAATGATTCTTCGGATTAGATTTCTTCATCTCATCAAAGACCGCCTTTACCATCGCAGGCGTGAACTCTTTCGATGAGAGTCCATATCTTCCGCCTATCACCTTCGGCATTGAAGGAAGAGGAGACTTTCCGGATGCACTCGCCTCCATTAGAGCTGTGACAACATCGGAGTAAAGTGGTTCGCCCGTAGCACCTGGTTCTTTCGTCCTATCGAGCACAGCGATGCTTTTAACCGTCTTCGGGAGTGAGCCCACAAAATGATTGATGGAGAATGGTCTGAAGAGTCTTACTTTCACAACTCCGACCTTCTCTCCCTTTCCTGTGAGATACTCAACTGTTTCGTGTGCGGCCTCAGCTCCAGAACCCATGATAACAATGACCGACTCGGCATCTGGTGCCCCCACATACTGGAATAACTTGTATTCGCGACCGACCACCTTCGCGAACTTGTCCATCGCCGATTGGACTATCTCAGGGCACGCATCGTAGAACCTGTTGACTGTCTCCCTTGCCTGGAAGAACACGTCGGGATTCTGTGCCGACCCTCGGAGAACCGGATGATCGGGAGACAGAGCGCGCTCGCGATGCTTCCTAATCGTGTCATCATCAATCAGAGCACGCATCTGATCGTCGGTCATCTGATGGATCTTTAATACTTCATGTGAAGTTCGGAAGCCGTCGAAAAAATGAAGAAATGGTACACGTGCCTCCAGTGTGGCCGCTTGTGCTATCAGCGCGAAGTCATTCACCTCCTGAACAGAGTTTGAGGCGAGCATGGCAAAACCAGTTGGACGCGCAGCCATGACATCGCTATGATCACCAAAGATCGAGAGAGCATGGGCAGCGACGGTTCTCGCGGCGATATGAAAAACCGTCGACGTCAACTCACCGGCAATTTTGAACATGTTGGGAATCATGAGGAGCAAGCCCTGTGAAGCAGTAAAGGTGGTTGTCAATGCTCCTGTCTGGAGCGCTCCGTGAACCGCTCCCGATGCTCCACCTTCGCTCTGCATTTCAGCAACCAATGGGATAGTTCCCCACAGATTCGGTCTCCCTTGCGCCGACCACTCGTCCGACCATTCGCCCATTGGTGACGAAGGTGTTATGGGATATATAGCAATTACTTCGTTAAGTTTATGCGCGACAAAAGCGGCCGCTTCGTTGCCGTCTATAGTAGCAACCATTCCCGCCGAGTTCGACTGTTTGTCGCCCTCTTTGGTTGTAGTCTCTTGAGCCATTTCTCTTCCCTTTTCAAGATGATTGATTCATAGATACTGAACAACCGGATTTGTGCAAACACAATGCCGCGTATCTCGCTTTGTACTGTATTGATTTACAACGACTTACGAACAGGCCTTTCCTCCGGCAACTGAGCAGGCGGTATTCTGCCCCACGAAGGTGGAGAATTTATTCCGACATCTCCTCAATCATGTCCGGCAAATGTGGAGGAAAAAAATGTCCCGCACTGCGGCGGGACACTTTACGCTATGTACGACTCACTTCCGAAGTGGGTCGCAAATCAACAAGATTAGAAGTTATACCTGGCACCCAGCTGCAACTGCCAGCGGGAATAAAACTGATCCGGAGACCATGGTACACCGGACGAAGGAAGTGAAAGCGCAAAGGCCGGCTGACCCTGAGCATTCATCCCTTCATAGTTCAGCAGCGTATAGGTGCCGTAGGGAACTGTTTCAATGTAACCCCACTTGTGATTCAGCAGGTTGAGGAAATTGAGTATGTCAAGGGTGAACTCAAAGTTCTGTCCAGCAACACTTGGAATGTCCTCAGCAATTCTCAGGTTAAGCTGGTTTTCCCACGGTGTCCTTCCACCGTTACGAGGAACAATTTGACCTCTATACTTGCTGAGATATGAATCGTTTGCAATGTAATTGCCGAGCGCAGTGTAAGATGACTGCGGTGCCGGTACCCATTTACCGTTCTGTTTCACAACAAGATTAATATCTCCACCGGGAGTAACATTCTTCGGGTCATAGATCAAATCGTTCTGGTTATTCCCATCGCCATTGACATCCCCATAGTAAATGTAAGAGAAAGGCGGACCCGACTCTCCAGTGTAGAACAGAGAGAGAGTCGTCGCAAATCCAGGACCGTATTCAACTGTCTCGGACACTGACGCAACGACGCGGTTGGGGATGCTGAAGTCAGAAACCGCAAGAGGCGGGTCGTTGGGATTGCCCGGTACTGGGTTGTAAACAAATTGTGAAATTGCCTGCGTCGATGTCACCGCATTCTGGTCGTAGGATTGGCTGTACGTATACGACAGGTCAAGGAAGAGTTGATCATTAACGCCGGAGTTCAGTAATGAAAAAATCCCGCGACCAAACTGTCTTTGCAACGATGCAGTCAGATCGTACTCGTACGGCTTATTCGTGTTGGTCATGTAAATAACATTCGTGTACTTCGTGCTGACTTTGTCGTAGTTCCAGTTGTAGTTATACAAACCGGGTTTCGGGGTTCCAAAAAGAGGCCTGTTGTCTACACCCGGCCACAGGACATTTCCAGTGGCCTGCAGATTCAGATCCTGGTACAGGACGTCATTCAACGACTGACTGAATATCCCTTCTAACGTTCCGACAATACCGAAGGCAAGCTGATGGTCAACAGCCAGATCGACTCTAAACACCTGCGGCATTTTGAAATTGCTGGAGGTCAAATCTATTTCGGTCGTCGCGATAGGAGAAAGCAAGGTGTCAACTGGAAGCACGCCTCCTGGTCGCGGTTGATCGAGAGGATCGCCGGTGAAAAAGCCGGCTGGAAGATCATAGGCGCTAAGGCGGTTCACATCAACGCCGGTGTTGCTATACTGGTTCGACAACCACACGTAAGGGACACGACCTGTGAAGATGCCTGCCCCTCCACGGATGATCGTTGTTCTGTCACCACTGATATCCCAGTTGATTCCGAGGCGCGGCGAGAGCAGTGGTGCCGCCTTGGGGGTTTGATCGGTTCTCAATCCCATGAAGGCAAAAGTCTGGTCAAACGTCGGATTGTTCAGAGGCTTGTCAGGAAAAGTCGGTACATCCATTCGTAGTCCATAAGTCAACTTGAAGTTGGAAGCTACGTTCCACTCGTCCTGAGCATAGACGCCATACTGAACGGCGTTCCACTTCGCTCGCGGCTCCTGAACGCCGGGCAGATTTGAATAATCGTACTGGTAGTTATAAGGCTGTCCGGCTGCAAAATCGCTGAGACTGTTGAAAAGATAGAAGCCATAATAGTCTCTCAAAAAGAGATTATTGAATCCGAACAATTCATCATGAGTACCGAAAGTAAGAAGGTGATTTCCGAGTGACCAAGATAAGTTGTCGGTCAATTCCCAAATGTCTTGGCTCAAAGCATTGGCACCCGAATACTGTTCCGTGCCTGCTACCA
>JAKASW010000010.1 GCA_021818875.1 Bacteroidota bacterium | reverse complement strand
AACCCGATGCGGCCTCTTGGTGCCGACACCGGGTTTCTCAAAGAACCTGCCGCTAAGATCGTCTCGTGATATCACTTCACGGTGACGTTAACGGCCTTAAGGCCTCTTGAGCCTTCCACTATTTCAAATTCGACCTCAACTCCTTTATCTAGAGTTTTGTATTGTTTGTCGGACTTGATGTCGCTGTAGTGGACAAACACATCCTCACCATTGTCCTGCTCAATGAAGCCGAAACCTTTCTTCCCATCGAACCACTTCACCTTACCATTTGGCATGATTACCTCCTCCAAAAAAGCAGCAGCTCCGGCGACCGGATTTCAGGCGGACTACACATTTCAAAAAATGCCGATCGCCTTCACCACCTGGCGTCCGCCCAAAACTAAACTCGATGATTTCCCTTGGCTTCTCAATGAACCGCAATTTCATGAGGATCTACCCGGTGCGCTACAGTCGGCAAGGAGAGCCATTGGGGATTAACCAGCACCCCTTCGGACAATATGTAAACGTACTTCCTATGCAAATTTCGAGTTAATTTAGCCTGAGTGGAGGTGAATGTCAAGAAAAGGAATTGGTAGGGGCAACAATGCTCGGTAGATAAAATTGACTTAGGTTGCCGAAACAATTGTTCATCATTCATCCGGGCATCACGTGGAGTTGGATACGGCAATACTAAGACCCACATGTTGAAGACCATTATCCGTCGAGAATTCAGCAGTGCCTTTCGAACTCCCGCGTCTTCGTTTGCGTCGTCTTTTCTAAGGGACAGCAACCATGCCCCCGGACCAGGCGCTATCGTTCCGCAGCCTGCATCCCGTTGCTTCTCAAGTTCCTATCACATAGATTCTTTTTGCATGTCGAGACAAATTTTTCCTTTTTTGCAGTCCGATTCCTCTCGCGTGACCTGCGGGAGGGATCGAAAACGTCCGATAATAACTCAATCTTTTCAAGGAAGGGGATAATCTTATGAACGAAGAAGCGATCCAGGGCTTGAAGCCGGAGAGAGTCTGGCACTACTTCAAAGAGATAAGCGCGATTCCGCGCGGCTCCAAAAACGAGAAAGCAGTCCTTGAGTACATCAAGAAAGCTGCTGCCGCGATGGGTTTGAAGTCCAAACAGGACAAGGTCGGCAACGTTGTTGTGTTCAAGCCTGCCAGTCCGGGGAAAGAAAACTCCGCGACGGTGGTACTCCAGGTTCATACCGACATGGTTTGCGAAAAGAACCGCGATGTGCAGCATGATTTCCTGAAGGACGGCATAAAGTTTAACCGCGAGGGCAACTTCATCAAAGCCGACGGGACTACGTTAGGTTCGGATGACGGTATCGGTGTTGCCTCACTGTTGTCGCTGCTTGAAGACAAATCGTTGGTCCATGGTCCAATTGAAGGGCTTTTCACAATCGATGAAGAGACAGGTCTGACCGGGGCGAACCATATCGAACCCGGCTTCATCACGGGCAAGATCATGATGAACCTCGACTCCGAAGATGAAGGCGTCCTCTATATCGGTTGTGCCGGTGGACTTGACACGACGATAACCGTTCCAGTGAAGAGGAAACCTGTGACAGGAAAAGTCGCAGTTCTTAACGTTATGGTCCGCGGCCTCAAGGGCGGGCATTCCGGCGTGGACATCAATCTCGGGCGCGCCAATGCCTTGAAGCTCCTTACGAGGACGCTGATGGCAATCGACGAAAAAGTAAAGATGAGGCTCGTCTCTCTCGAAGGGGGAAGCAAGCACAACGCCATCCCGCGCGAAGCAGAGGCGACGATAGTCGTTGCTGGGACCGACGTATCCACGGTGAATAGCATCCTCATCGATAGCGAGAAGATGTTCAAGAATGCTTTTGCCACAGTTGACCCGGATGTGAAGGTTGTCGTTGAAAAAGGAAAGAAGGCCAAGCCGGCTTTCGATGATAAATCTAAAACTGCAGTGCTCAACCTTCTGAACTCGCTTCCCCACGGCGTCATCAGGATGAGCAGCGATATTCGGGATTTGGTTGAAACGTCGACAAACCTTGCGGTGATGAAAACTACTGCCGCCGGCGTAACCATCGTCACGAGTCAACGAAGCTCGATAGAGTCCGAAAAAGACATGATAGCCTCACATGTTGCTTCCGTGGGGAAGCTCGCAGGCGCAAAAGTAAGGCCGAGCGACGGATATCCTGGATGGCAGCCGAACGTGAATTCATCTGTGCTGGCAAAAGCGCAAAATGTTTATACGAATCTGTTCGGCAAGGAGCCCGCTGTGAAAGCAATTCACGCCGGGCTGGAATGCGGAATCATAAATGACAGAGTCGGCGGCGGAGTCGATACGATTTCTTTTGGCCCGACGATTATCGGCCCGCATTCACCTGACGAGCGCGTTGCCATAGACAGCGTGGAAAAATTCTACAGCTATCTCGTCGAGATGGTGAAATCGGTTTCCTGACAAGTTAATTCGAGAGCCGTCCCTGGTGAACGTCGTCCGCGGGGACGGTTTCTGTACCATGATGTGGAAAGGACTGCCAGGAGGTTGCGCTGAAGACTGAAGAATTCAGGGCTGGATGATCGAAGAGGAAGTCATTAAACCGATTTCAGCGTAGAGCGTCAGAAGTATAAAAATCTAGAAAGGGAGCTTCGTGAGATTTGCGGGAATATATGGAATTCTGGTTGGGGCAGTAATCCTTTTCCAGTGGGCATTCTTTCTTCTTACTGCCAGAGTACCCGAGTTGGAGAGTGCACCGTTCGAGATAATATCGCAGCTTGCGGCCGAGTTCATGACCGCCACGGTAATAGTGTTTAGCAGCATTGCCATACTGAACAAGAGACCCTGGTCCCGGACGGCATATCTCCTCGCATCAGGCATGGTGATTTACTCCGTTGTCGATAACGCAGGATACTTTATCCAGCTCCACGAGTGGCCGATGGCAATTATTTTTTCATTGCTTCTTCTGCTTACGGTTGTGAGTATAGGTAAAGTAATTCACGTCACGGAAGCTTAAGACTTCGCATCTGATGCACCCGAACAAAACCAGATTTTCGGACGGACAACTCAGAGTCTTTGCAATAAACAGTTTGAAAAACTTAGGCAAACGGACTCGCTGGATACGCCAGACACCCCGATCTGACTTTCCCGTGGCATGAGGCCATCTCCGGAGCTCCGGGCTATTGGCAATTGCCACTCACGCCCGGCTCCCACGTTTTCCTTCGATTAGGTTGCCGTTTTCAAAAATGATTGATCCCATGAATCACAAGATGCTGTCAAAATCTAAGAATCGACATAAATCCAAACGGATCTACCAGCTTGAACAGATCGGCAATGCTAGAACGGTCCAGCTTTATGCCGATGGGTTTGAGTCGCTGACAAAGAGAGAGAAAATCTTTGCCTACCACCTTAGCAAGGCGGCAATTGCCGGTCGGACGATTGCGATCGACCAAACCGGCAGGGATGCAGTTACTATCATGAGGCTGTGCCAGGAGATTATTCTGCATCCCAAAGGGGTCCCCAGACCGACGTTGAACGCCATCCGTAACTACACGAAGCTTTTCTGGATAAACAACGGAATGTATGATTATGCCACGGCGAGAAAGTTTGTGCCATCATGCACCGCGCAGGAATTTCGAGAAGCCCTTTCCATAGCTGAAGGGAATGAAGGCAATCAATCTGCAAACCGCCGAGAGATGATCGAGATGCCTGTTAAGGTGGAACGCACCATGTTTGACCTCGATTATCTACCTGTCGTGACCGACAAAACGCCGGGTCACGATTTCGTGGCACAAAGTGCAAATAACTTTTATGAGGGGCTTACTACCGCTGAGGTAGAAAGCTGGTCGAGATCCGGTGGTGAGGAGTATCCCCTTAATTCCAAAGTCGTTAAGAAGAACGGACTGATCGAGGAAATCCCCTGGCGGGCAGGCACCGACCGGATACCAGCCGGGTTATACGCGCGGGAACTGTCTGAAGTGATTTCCAACCTGGAAAGAGCGAGGCGCGTCGCCTCCAACAAAAATCAGAAGAAAGCGATCGAGCTTCTAATCAAGTACTTCAAGACCGGCAATTCCGAAGACTGCGAGAAGTTCAACATCAACTGGGTCAAGTATTCGTCGAACGTGGATTTCATTCTCGGCTTCATCGAAGTCTATATGGATCCGCGCGGCCAGAAAGGCAAGTTTGAGTCTGTTGTCTACTTCATCAACAAGGAACAAACCCACTTGATGAGAACACTGGCATCCAATGCGAAGTACTTTGAAGAACACGCGCCGTGGGACAAAAGATACAAAAAGACAAACATCAGTCCTCCAATAGCAAATGTAGTCAACGTTATCGTCGAAACCGGAGACGCCGGTCCGATAAGTGCTATCGGAATTAACCTCCCGAACGAGCAGCGCATACGCGAGAAGCACGGATCTAAGAGCATACTGATCCATAATATCGTCGAAGCATACAACGAGTCTGAACCCGAAAGGTTGCTGGAAGAATTCTGCTTCGACCAATCTGAGATCAGGCGAGCAAAGAAATACACGCAGGTTGCCGACGATCTCCATACCGGCATGCACGAAGTACTCGGTCACGCTTCCGGAAAAGTAAGTAAGGGCCTGCCCGGCAACCCGGCCGACTATCTACCGGGTTACTATTCCACTCTTGAGGAGGCAAGAGCTGATCTGGTAGCGCTGTGGAATGTCTTCGACCGGAAATTGAAGACACTGCGTCTGGTCAAAAGCGATGAAGTCGGAAGAGCGATGTACGATGCTTATGTAAGAAATGTCTTCCTTCAGCTTCGCAGGATCCCGGCGGGTGAGCAGCTCGAAGAGGACCACATGAAGAACAGGCAGATGGTGGTCAACTACATCATGCGGAACTCTGATGCGATCAAAGTTGTCAGGAGAAGGAACAAGACATACTTCCATATTACCGATTACAATGAAATGCATCGAGTGGTCGGCGATCTTCTTGCTGAAGTCATGCGGATTAAAGCGGAAGGAGATTTTCATGCAGGGAAGAATCTTGTCGACAACTACGGGCTCAAGATCAACACGTCATGGCGCGACGAAATTCTGAAGAGAGTTAAGAAATTCAAGTTGTCCGCATATACCGGCTTCGTAATGCCCGACCTGAAGCCGGTTGTGGACGGCAAGAATAAGATCGTCGACGTCAGAATCGAATATCCGCTTGACCTTACTCGACAGATGCTTGAATATTCCGACCAGCCTAACCCTTGAAGGGTTTGAAAACCCTCCAAGGGTTAGCGTTACTTACTGCTCTATCTTTCCATTTTCAATTTCATTTACCAACCGATCCGCATGGTAAATGTACTTCAGTGCCTGTGGTATCGCTTCAGAGGCAACGGCAACGGCTCGATTGACTTTCGGTACATAGATGAAATCCCCCGGGAGACTCTCTATGTTGCCGTCGAATATCAGTCCGACGAGATGCCGGTGCTCATTGATGACCGCGCTTCCGGAGTTTCCCCCGATAATATCGTTCGTTGCAACGAAGTCGAGAGGAGTGCTGAGGTTGAAATCAGCAGGCGGATTTTGCCAGTCAGAAGGAAGGCTCCAGGGGTATTGCTTGTCGAAGCTGTAATACCGGTTATACATCCCGTAGAAAGTCGTGTGCCATGGTGCAATCGTTCCGTTATATGGGTACCCTTTCACCACACCGTCTGCAATCCTCAAAGTGAAGGTTGCATCGGGCGGAATGGAAGTGCCGTATATATCAAATAGCGCACGTCCCAACAGCATCCCATTTGAAGTCTCCTGAGCCTCGAGTTTTCCGTACGCCATTTCCGTTGCGGCCGCCTGTTTCTCCGTACTCTCAATGTACCGGATAAAAGGATCCTGCGAATTAAGGATTTGGTCCGGCGGTCCATCCAGCAACGCCGCCACCTTTGCGCTGTCACCCAAAGAAGATATCGATGCAAGGTAGTCGCTGGCTTCAGCCGGTGTGCGCCCTCCGAGAAGAGTATTGAGTGCGGAATTAGTTGTGCCAAATGCGGACAGCATGCTCGACAGTTGGAAGGAGAGGATCGCCTGGTTGAGACTCTTGCTGAAGTCTGCCGGAAAGAACTTCATCTTGAAAGTGTCTAGTTGGGCACCCTTTAGATCCTTTGGCCTTTCATTTTCCGGCATACTCATCTCTCTTGCGTACATCAGGAGTTTCGATGCGATCACAAAGTACTCGGAAGATCCAAATCGGGCATTCATGTTGTAGGCCGTCACCTTCGAAAAGAGTCCGGCTTTTTCTTTCTGGATCGCGGCAATGTTCTTCCATGCATTCCCGTATTCTTCTTCAAGTGCCGGATTCTTCTCCACCTCAGACTGGAATTCTTTTTCGAATGCTGTTTTCCTTGCCATCAGATATGGGTCGCGCAGACCGCCCAAATACCCGGTGATGGCCTTTATAGAATTCGATATTATGAAAGTCCTTGTTTGATATTTCAGTTTTTCGCCCGGATGTTTAGCGACGTAGTCGTGGTAAATCCTGTCCAGACCCGAAAGGAGTTTTAAGATATAGGGGTACGTATAGTCTCTAAGGAATTCGAGTTGAGATACCGTCAGGAGGCGGCTTGTGCTCCCGGGATTCCCTATGACGAAAACAGGCTCATCTTTATGCGGCCCGGTCTTACTCCACCTGAAATAGTCGGGGGAATGAATCGGTTTCCCGTCTGGTCCATAGATCCTGAATAAAGAGAAGTCCAGGTCGTATCGTGGATAGGTGAAATTGTCGTAGTTGCCTCCGAAATATGCAACGATCAATTGAGGTGCGAACACGAGTCGGACATCGGTATATCGGTGATATCCGTAAAGCGCATATTTCGCACCGTCGTAGAATTTTACAACCTGGAAGACCATCGAGTCTGCCGGATCCTCTTTCTTGTATTTTGCCCAGTAATCTTTTTCCATTTTCGCAATTTCTTCGTTACCATTTTGCACTTTCTGTTCATCTGTGGTCCCTGTCTCGAATGCTTTCTGTACCTCGGCAGTGACATCTTTTATCAGTACCAGCTGATCCGCGTACATCCCCGGGACCTCCCGCTCGTCCTGAAGGGTCGGAGCATAGAAGCCGCTGTCGGGAAGATCCTCTCCTGGACGATTCACCTTGTCCAGAGCATATCGTGCACAGTGGTGATTGGTGAGGAATAAGCCGTGGTCTGAAATGAATGATGCCGTGCAGCCCTGGAGCCTGAGAGCGGACAGTCTTGTTTTCGCGTACCACTCGGAGTCCGGAGAAAAATTGTATGCCTCCTTGAAGTAGCCGGTTGGGGGATAGTCGAACGTCCACATTTTCCCGTTGTCGAATCTCCCTGCTTTAACCGTATCGGGGTTGAAGTAAAGATTCTGAGTAGAAATCGTTGCCTGGTACGTTGAGCAACTCGAAATTGTAATTGCAGCAACGAAGGCAATCGCCAAAAGATGTCTGAAGCGAAGGTTCGTCATGTTGACCTCATTGATTTTGGTTAGATAGCACCAAATTTAAACGAATATTATCGAACTTTCCATTTTGATTTTCCAAAAAATTCGGATGGAGCACTTGCCGAGCTAGGATGTTTTTCCTCATTTTTGTTCATATATTTTCATTGTCATGGCATCACGAATCTGGGATACCAAGGAAATAAGGCGCAAAGACGTCAGCGTCGGAGAACTGTACAAGGCGATGAAGGAAAGAACAAAGCTGCAGCCTATCAATGGCGACGTCGGATTCTCAAAGCTGATAACCGACAAGAATGTTCATCGGCCGGGACTCGCACTCGCCGGATACGTCGAATTGTTTTCCTTCAGCCGCGTTCAACTCTTCGGTAATACCGAGGTACGTTACCTGAGTTCGTTGAAGCTCGAGGACCGGCGGCGCGCTCTTGAGACAATACTCCAGTTCGATATACCGTGCGTAATGATTGCGAACAGCAACGAACTGGAGCAGGAACTGATAGACCTTATCACGGTCCATGGCGTCTCGGTTTTCAGAAGCAACCTGGAGACCACCAGGCTCGTCTATTTCCTCGGTGAATATTTAGATGAAGTGTTTGCGCCCAACACAGTGATCCATGGCTCACTGGTAGACGTTTACGGCATCGGACTTCTGTTCGTCGGCAGGAGCGGAATTGGAAAGAGCGAAATAGCACTTGATCTTGTAGAACGCGGACACAGGATAGTAGCAGACGATGCCGTAAGCGTGTCGAGACAGGGCGAAGATCTTCTCATCGGGAAGAGTTCAAAGATAGCCCAGCACTTCATGGAGGTCCGCGGCCTCGGCATTGTGGATGTGCGAAGCGTCTTCGGCATCAGGTCCGTGAGGAAACGTAAACGCATCGAGGTTGTCGTCGAGCTTGAAGAATGGGATTCCTCTCAGGAGTATACCCGCACAGGGCTTGATCACGAATTTGTCTCCATCCTCAGCGTTGAGATTCCGCTTGTCAAGCTCCCGATACTTCCGGGCAAGAACATAACGGTCATAGCCGAGGTGATCGCTCTAAACCATCTTCTGCGCTCGTACGACTACGATGCGGCAGAGGTCTTCAACCAGAAAATACAAGAAGCGATAAAGAAAAAGAAAAAAGAGAGCACCGGTGCAAACCGGTATTTTGAACGTGACTTCGAATAGGGGACTGAAAATGAAGAAGGTGAGAAGCAAAACGAGTAAAATTCCGACGTCTCAGGTAGCAGGAGGATTGGCGGGCAAAGTTGCGATCGTGACAGGAGGCTCGAGAGGCATCGGAAAGTTCATAGCGGGGAGACTCGCGGATGAGGGCGCGTCGGTTGTTATCTCGGGAAGAACTGCCGCCGATCTGAGGATCACCGCCGAAGAAATCTCGACCGAGGGCGGACGTATCATCGCAGTACAGACGGACGTGTCAAACGAAAAAAGTGTCCACAGGCTGCTGAGCAAAACTCTGACCGAGTTCGGCACGATCGACATCCTCATCAACAACGCCGGACAGTACATCGAGAAACCCGTCACGGAAATGTCGATAAACGACTGGGACAACATCATAGGAACAAACCTTACAGGTCCTTTTCTTCTTTCACGTGCGGTACTTCCTGAAATGATGGAGAAGTTGGATGGAACAATCGTCATGATCTCATCTACATCAGGCAAACGTGCAAAGGCAAATTCGGCGGCGTATTCTGCTTCCAAATTCGGCATCGAAGGATTCTCAGAAGCGCTTCTCAGAGAAGTCAGAGATTACAACATCCGCGTCATTGTCGTGACGCCGAGTTCAGTCGATTCCAGTGAGAGAGATTCCCGTCAGATACTTAAGGGTGGAAGCGGAGCACGGCTTCGGGGAGAAGACGTCGCCGACATAGTGGTACAGGCAATAAAACTTCCGCCGCGGGCGCTTGTGAGGGAAGTGGAGCTCTGGGCGACGAACCCGTGAAGAGAGTACATCAATGCGGCCATGGGACACGCAAAGTATGATTTTTGGAGGACGGCACTTTCTATGGTGAAATACCTGCCGCCAGAGGCGGTATACGCAAGTGCCAATTCACTGGACATCTGCCGACAAGAATTGCAGGAGGTCCTCGAAGGATGGATAGTTCCCGGCCTGCGAATAGGTCATCCGTTGCCGGTGATTGACGGCAAGCATATCGCGGCAGAGTCCGAGACCAGGTAGTGCCTCATTATGGTCCAATAAAGAGGAACGAATTAATTCGATTGTTAAAAGAGTGCGGCTATCATGGTCCCTGCCATGGATGGAGCGTCAATATATGGCAAGGGAGAAATTACGAATTGCCTTGCCGACTCCGCATGTCGGTGATATCGGGAAGGACCTCCTCGAGAGGATTTCGAGATAGGCTAATATCAGTCGCGAGGAATGGGAAAAGAAGAAATAGTTTGAATTTGCAAATAGAGGATCTTAATGTTTGTACCATCATATATAGATCTTTTTGAATCCGGGGAGCTTCAGCGACGCACTGGAATCCTCGACGAGATGCTTTCATCATGCAGCATCTGTCCGCTCGATTGCCAGGTAGACAGGAAAGGAGGCAAAATAGCTCGATGTTATTCCCGCTATCTGCCTATCGTGAGTTCATATTGTCCGCATTTCGGCGAAGAGCCGCCGCTTGTCGGAACGAAGGGCGCAGGGAACATCTTCTTCGGAAACTGCAATCTTCGCTGCGTGTACTGCCAGAACTACCAGATTAGTCAGAACTACAGAGTTGAGCTCAAGAATGAAGTGAGTCTCGAAAGACTCGCGGAGATAATGCTTGAGCTGCAGGACAAAGGCTGCCACAACATCGGTCTTGTTTCACCGACGCATTTTGTGCCGCAGATCATGAAGGCTCTTTGCATCGCGGTCGAAAAGGGTTTGAGGCTTCCGTTGATTTACAATACGAACGCCTACGATTCCGTGGAAGTCCTGAAGCTGCTCGATGGTGTCGTCGATATCTACCTTCCCGACTTGAAGTACAGTTATGAATCGGACGGCTACTCGTACTCGAAAGTAAAGAACTATCCGGAGTCCGCACGCGCGGCGATAAAAGAAATGCACAGACAGGTTGGAAGTGATCTTGTCTTCGGCAATGATGAATTGTTGAAACGTGGTCTTATAATCAGGCACCTGGTATTGCCGAATGATATTGCGGGAAGCAGAGAGACTTTTGAATGGATTGCGGGCGAACTTGGTAATGATGTCGCCCTTTCGGTTATGTCACAATACTATCCGACCAACAAGGTCGACGACTCGATCATGCTGTTAAGCAGGCATATCCGCGAAAGTGAATATAACCGGGTGCTGGACATGCTGGATGAGTTCGGATTTGAAAACGGCTGGATGCAGAACTTCGAGAGCAAGGATTATTACAAACCCGACTTTACGGATCGGGTAACGCCCTTCCCCGCCATTAAACTCTGAATGTAGCTCGACCCCTTCATCAGTCCGATTCTTCTTCATCCTCAAATGGGAAAAACATTTCCTTCGCATTGGGATTGGACATCTCTCTGATAGAAATTCCTGTGGGATAAATCTTCAGATCTATTTTGTCCCTGAGGTAGCCGGCGATTATTGCGGAGAAAAGATCTTCCTCCTCTTTACGTGACGCGCGGCGGGAGGACGCACCGCTTTTGTCCATGTCTTCCATGACATTCCTTTTTCTACATTTCATGATCACCCTTCCTGGGTGTTCTTGAGAATATTATCGGAAGAAAACGGCACCAACTTTACGAGAGGTGGCTCATGGTTAGTGGCGTATTTCGAACACAAGTATCGTGATAAATCAGTTTTGGTGCGAAAGAAGCATGGAAAAGAAAAAAAATCAATTGGACGTTCAGCAGGCAGGATGCCGATGATAAAATGTCAAAACACTATGCACCATGATTATTTCGTTGCAGCACCAGGGTACTCCGCGACTTTCATAACGGATACTAATCTCCTCAATAGCGGCTGTATTTCCTCGTCCCAGAAAGTCCAGCTATGAACACCGGGGACCTCGTGGTATTCGTAAAGTTTGCCATACTTGCGGAGTATGTCTGTGAATTCCCTGTGGGCTGGTAGAAAATCCGTGAATCCGTCCTGGATGCCGACCGCACAGAATATGTATGGCAGCTTATCGGCGCTGTCCCTCTTCGCCAGCACAAAGACATTGTGACTGTCTCTGAACGACTTGTTATTCGTTCCGAATGCCTTCACGATGCTCGGGTAAATCGGTCCCTGACCGCCCGGGATCGGTGCGCCCGGGTGTGCGAGCACCGAATCGATTACTCCCGGAATTGTTATTGCCCCGCTGAGGTCGCCGGCAAAAAGGAAGTTATTGGGGTACCTCAAGGCCAGCATCAACGCGCCATATCCTCCCATCGATAGTCCGGCAATCGCCTGCCGCGTCGTGTCGACAGAGAATTCGCTGTCTATGAATTTCGGAAGGTCGTCCATTATGTAGTTCTCGTAGCGTTCGCTGGTGTCCGTCTGGGAATTGACATACCACGAATTCTTTGCCTCCGGCATGACGACAATCATGGCAAGCCGCTGCGTGTAATATGTAATATCGGTTTTAGTCACCCAGTCGGTTTCATTGCCATCGTACCCATGAAGAAGATAAAGGATCGGGTATTTCATTGACTTCTGATAATGCTCAGGGAGCAATACAACCATCCGCATAGTTTCATGGACACTCGGCGAATAAAAGCTCAGGCTTCTGACACGAGGCTGCGCAAAGGCGAGTGACGTAAAAGTGATTAGTGCAAGTGCAGCAAGTAAACCGAAGCGTTTCATTTTCCGATACTCCGTCATTGAATCATTCCAACGTTCCAATATTCCATCATTCCTTTGTTCCGTATTCACTTAGACACTGAACCGTACCACGACTATGTCGCCGTCCTGCACAAGATAATCCTTTCCCTCCACGTGCAGGAGTCCCGTATCTTTCACCGCCTGCTCGGAGCCCAACCGTATCAGATCTTCATACTTGATGACTTCCATCCTGATGAATCCTTTTTCAAAATCGGAGTGGATCCTGCCTGCGGCATGAGGAGCAGTCGAGTTCGCCGCGACTGTCCACGCATGAACTTCCTTCGGACCTGCGGTGAAGAAGGTGACAAGATTCAACAGCGAATATCCTTGTCGTATGACTCGTTCGAGACCCGATGCTTCGAGCCCGAGATCGGAGAGGAATGCCGCTTTCTCATCATTCTGCAGTTGCGAAAGTTCCGCCTCAATTTTACCGGACACAATTACGACTCTTGCTCCCTCGCGCGATGCAATCTCTTTCACCGCATCCACATACTCGTTGCCCGTCTTCACATGCGCTTCGTCAACATTAGCGATGTACATAACCGGCTTGTCGGTCAGGAGGTGAAGTGAGTAGACGAACTCACGGTGCCTTTCGTCGTCATAGCTGAGATATCTTGCGAGTCTTCCGGAACCGAGATGGTCGGATAGTTTTACATAAACGTCGTACTCTTCTTTCAGTTTCTTGTCGCCCGATCTCGCTTTCCCTTCCGTCTCCTTCAGCTTCCTCTGGACTGTATCGAGGTCTTTGATGATAAGCTCAGTTTCGACGACTTCGATATCTCTCTTCGGATCAAGCGAGCCGTCGACATGTACCACGTTGCTGTCTTCGAAGCACCTCACAACGTGTGCCACGGCATCCACCTCTCTGATGTGTCCGAGGAACTGGTTGCCGAGGCCTTCGCCCTTGCTCGCTCCCCGGACGAGGCCCGCAATGTCCACGAACTCGATCGTCGTCGGGATTATCTTCTGGGTCTCGTAGAGCGCCGCAAGTTTGCCGAGCCTTGCGTCGGGTACGGGCACGACACCGACGTTAGGCTCGATGGTACAAAACGGATAATTCTCGGCGGACACAGCTGCCGAGGTTAATGCATTGAAGATTGTCGATTTCCCGACGTTCGGCAAACCGATGATACCGCAATTAAAGCCCATCTCGAATTAAGCTCCAAGCTCCAAGGTACAAGCTCCGAACAAAAACCAAGAGCCAAAATCAAAACCTGGAATCACAAAACTCAATTTTGCTTTTCGATTATTGGAATTTATTTGGAGCTTGGTATTTGAAATTTGGAGCTTGCTTCTAATTTTACGGTCTGAAGTCATCCAAATCGTCGTCTTCGTCCAGACCCAGATCGTCTAAGTTGTCGATGTCCTCGAGGTGAATAGTCTCGCCATCGACATCGGCCTCAGTAAGAAAGTCCGATTTAAATCCCATCTCTTTGAGTCGCTTCGCGAGCGGATCGAGATAGGCGCGCGATAGCTTTGCCGACTTAACCTTTTTAACATTCAGCATCACCGCCTTGACTACCTCAATGAGCTCGCTGTCGCTCACCTGCATTTCGAGTTCTTCGATCACCGCGTCGAGCCTGTTCACGATATTAATGTGGAGCATGTCGGACTCGTCGTCCGAGCCCTCTTTGAGCCTCTCAGAATATCCGCCGTAGGTATTTTCCTTGATAACCTTCACAAAACTGTCGAGTGAATCGGCAACGTAGCTGTCGCTGAGCTTGTCTCCCTGCCCTTCAAATATCTTGTCCACTTCGAAAATACCCACTTCGACTTCGAAGGCAAGCTGCTGCATGTCAACAGCTTTTTGGTTCAACTTTTTGGATGAGTGTTTCTCCGGACTCTGATGGGATTGTTTTTCCGCCGGAGGTTTCGACGAGCGCTTCTTACTTTGCTTCATACGCCTAAAAATTCAAAAAAGAATGAACAAAAAGCAATCTATTTTTCTGAGTCAGCCCCGGACTCCTCACACGACGTCACCGCCTCCGTAGGAAAAGGCGCGCCTACCGGCTCAGGAATCTTCCGGGGAACGCGCACCCCGAAGAAGAGCGCTATCAGAAGCATTATACTCCCGGTGTAGAACGGCCATGAGAGTCCGACGACTCCGAGAATGAATCCTCCCCAGAAGGGACCGAGCACTCTGGCGAGACTCGAGAACGACTGCGACACTCCAAGAACGCTTCCGTGTTCCGACTCGCCGGCAAATTTCGATATCATACTTGTTATCGGTGGCGAGACGAGGGCGCTGCCAATCGAGAGGAATGTAATCAGGATTACAAGAGGCAGCAATGAATGCACAGCGGGCACAAAAGTCAATCCGACTAAGAGAAGCACAATGCCGGTCAGTAGCAGCGAGCGTTCCCCAAATCGCTTGACCAGTTTCCCGATAGCGCCACCCTGTATCAGGATTGCGATGAGCCCGATGTATGCGAAGAGGTAGCCGTTCTGTTCCGCGCCGTACCCCATTGTATCACCGGTGAACAATGGGAAGGCGACATAGAGCGTCGAGAAGGCGAACGTGTAAAAGAAAGTCACGAGTACAAGGTCGCTGATGCCGGGTTTCTTGAAAGCTTCTCTCATTGCGTGAATGTTAAGTATGCTCAGTCTCCTCGAAGTCTTAGCGTTCTGCTTCCCTGCAACTTCCTTCGACAACGATTCCGGCAGCATGAAATAGGCTAACACAACGTTCAGAAGTGAGAGACCCGCAGCGAGAAATCCCGGTGCACCGTAGCTTATCCTGCTCATTACTCCGCCGACAAAAGGTCCCAGCATAAACCCTACTCCGAACGACGCACCGATGAGTCCCATGTACCTGGCTCGGTTCTCGAATGACGTCGTGTCGGCAACGTAAGCGTAGGCTGTCGAAATGTTTGCGCCCATAAAACCCGCAAGCATCCTGGAAATGAAGAGTACCACCAGGGAGCCGGCGAATCCGAAAATCATGTACGAAACAAATGAGCCGAATACACTCATCAGGATTATCGGCCGCCGGCCGATCCTGTCGGACATCCTTCCCCAGAAGGGGACAAAGATGAATTGCATAAATGAATATGATGACGTCAGCACGCCGATTACCGTCGGAGTTGCACCGAAATGTTCCGCGTAAAATGGCAGGAGCGGGATAATTATCCCGAAGCCGAGAAGGTCTATGAAAACTGTTAGTATGACAAGATAGACCGGGGTGTGTTTCATGATTACGAGAAGATTTCTCCCGGCTTGAGTGCTACAACTCTCGTGTTGACGGATTTCGGGATCAACCTTTCGAGTTCCTCCGATGTACCTGCCAGGGCGGGGAATGTACCATAATGCATCGGGATCACATGTTTCGGCTTGACCAGCTTGACTGCCTCCGCCGCCTCACGGGGGCTCATCGTGTAGAAACCGCCGATGCACATCATCGCGAGCTGGGGCTTATAAAGGCGTGCAATCAATTTCATATCGCTGAAGAGGCCCGTGTCACCGGTGTGATAAATGGTGTACCCGTTATTGAATTTCATGACAACGCCTGCGGCGGTCCCGCCATCAACCACCCGGTCACGGTCTGTTATGCCGCTGCTATGTTCGGCATGTACCATGGTGAAAGTAATGTCCTCCACTGAGATCGACCCGGACTCGTTGATGCCGACCAGGTTCGCTTCGGGAACGCCTTTCGATTTCAGATATAGCGAGATTTCGAAATTGCTGATAACTTTTGCATTTGTTGCCGTGGCTATTTCGATTGCGTTTCCGACATGATCGAAGTGGCCGTGCGTCAGTACCACAATATCTGCGCGAGTTACAGGTTTGGCATCTGTAGGTGCTTTAGGATTATCAAGCCACGGATCGATGTAAATAACTTTTCCGTTCGGTGAATTGATTTTGAAAGCCGCATGTCCCAACCATTGAATCCGCAAACCGTTTTTCAGTGTCTCCCCCGGTGAAGTGTTAATGCTCATTTTTCTCTCCTTTTGGTTACGATCTTGCTTTGTCCTTTATCGGTCAGAGCTTCTCAATTATGGCTTGTGCCATCTCGTCCGTCGTTGCCGGACTACCAGGATTTAGATCCTTTGTGACCCGCTTTCCTTCTTTGATAACAATTGCGACGGCATTTTCAATCCTTGATGCTGCACCCGGTTCACCGATTTGCCGGAGCATCATTGCCGATGCAAGGACCAAAGCGGATGGGTTTGCGATATTTTGTCCCGCGATGTCCGGTGCGCTCCCGTGAACAGCTTCGAAGATCGCCGTGTCGTAACCGATGTTGGCTCCCGGCGCAACCCCAAGTCCGCCGACCAGCCCGGAAGCAAGGTCGGAGAGTATGTCTCCGAAAAGATTAGTCGTGACTATCACGTCGAACTGGTTCGGGTTCATAACCATTTGCATCGCCATGTTGTCGATTATCCTGTCGTTCACTTCGATCTGCGGATAATCCTTCGCCATGTTCCTACCGATCTCTAAGAAGAGACCGCTGGTGTATTTCAGTATATTTGCCTTGTGGACGATTGTGACCTTCTTGCGGCCATGGTTGACGGCATAATCGAGTGCGAATCTTATTATCCTTTCGGAACCAGTGCGCGTTACGATGCCGATAGTCTCTGCCGCGCTCTTCCGCGAATCGACGTAATGTTCGATGCCGCTGTAAAACTCTTCGGTATTCTCCCGGACGATTACCAAATCGACATCGCTGTATCGCGCTTTAACACCTTCGAAAGATTTCGCGGGACGGAGGTTGGAATACAGATCGAATTCTTTCCGCAGCGCGACATTGACACTTCTGAATCCTGTGCCGATCGGAGTGGTGAGCGGCCCCTTCAGCGCTACTTTATTCTTCGAAATGGAATCGAGAACATTTTGAGGAAGAGGATCCTTATACTTCTCAATCGCTGTAAGGCCTGCAACGTGGATATCCCAGTCGACTTTCACTCCGGTCGCCGCTATGACATTCGTTGTTGCTTTGGTGATTTCCGGTCCGATTCCGTCTCCCGGGATGAGTGTGATCGTGTAGGGCATTGGTCTCTCTGTTAGGTTTGTCCCGTTTGAAATTCCGAAGGATCGCTCCGAACTTCTCGAGCTTGGAAAAAGTAAGACCACTTTGCCTGAAAATCAAACCGGATGATAATGTGCCACCGATGATATTGTGAAGCCATCAGTTGAAACCGACGGCTGTTCTCCCGAGGCTGACCCCGTCAGTTCGCATTACCGCAGATAGACAGCTTCGTGAGTGCAGGAAGTCCGTTTGAACGAATCCCGGGAGTCGACCTTCTTAACTGAATGACGGATTACACCCGGGTGGGCACGTCGCTTTGTATATTCTTCCTCGGGGCGTTAAATTTTCAAGAAGTTTTCCACAATAACCATGGACTGACCCCCAATTGGATTACGAAAGCTACTATCACATAATGCCTGACGGCACGACGAAGCAGATCAGTCCCTTTACCGGGACCGAGGTGTGGGCCGTGCCGGGCAGAAGCGGCAAACCGAACCTAAACGCCTATTCATTCGCACCGAAAAAGATAGAGCCGGCCGAGAAGGAGGAATATTGCAGCTTCTGTGAGAAAAGATATTTCGAGACTCCGCCCGAGAAATCGCGACTCGTCAAACACGGGAATGTGTACGATAAGATTGAGACGGTTGCTCCTGATCGATATTTCGAGACGACTCCGGTATTCCGTCGCGTGCCGAACCTTTTTGAAATCGTCACGCTGGACTACTGGAGAAAGAATTACGGATATAAACTGACACAGAAGCAGACTCAATGGCGCGAGGCATACCTCGGCAATCCGGTGGGTCTCAGACATATTATCGACATCATAAATTTCAAATTGGAGCGTCTCGGGAAAACGCCGGAGGAAATTGAGAAATCTCCTCTCGAGCTTAAGCTTCACCTTGCCGATTCGTTCTTCGGCGGCAGCCACGAGATCATAATTGCCCATAGGCATTTCGTTCCGCGAGTGGAGTATGATGATCAACTCCGGTCATCCGGCGATCTCACTCCGGACGAACACTTTCAATATATGCGGTTCACCATCGATTCCATGGTCGATGTTTTCCGGTCGAACAGGTACGCGAGGTACATCAGCATTTTCCAGAACTGGCTCAGCCCGGCAGGCGCATCCGTGGACCATCTCCACAAGCAGTTGGTTGCGCTTGATGAATGGGGCTCTTCGATAACCGAACAAACCCGGATGGTGCGACAGGACCCGAACATATTCAACGAGTACGGGCCGAACTTTGCCGGACAGCAGAATCTCGTGTTTGCCGAAAACGAGACTGCCATCGCGTTTGTCGGAATTGGTCATCGCTTCCCGACCATCGAGATCTATTCAAAGTCGCAGGCTGCCCGTCCGCAGGAACACACTGAGGAAGAGATTCGCGGGATGAGTAATTTGGTCCATGCAATTCACTCTGCGACGGGCTCGCGTGTTTCCTGCAACGAAGAATGGTACTACACACCGATAGATTCGGTATACAAAATGCCATGGAGAATCTTGATAAAGTGGCGCATAAATGTTCCGGCGGGGTTTGAAGGTGGAACAAGCATTTACATCAATCCGATGACGCCGGTGGAGCTCAGGGACAGAATAGTCCCGGGATTGTACCGTCTCCGCGACGAGAAGAAAGTCGAGTTTCTCAGGATTGCGGAAGAGTGCAAACTCCAGCCGAACCCCTTGAAATATTACCTTAAATAGATATGGAATCGTATTAATACGTAAAGAATATCATCAAAACCTTGAATAGCGGAGAAATACTATAATGGCACAACATAAGTCGGCGGAAAAGAGATCACGCCAGAGCGCGAAGAGACGCGAGTTCAACAGGCAGACTAAGTCTGAGATGAAGACTCTCACAAGAAAGGTCCGTACCACAAAGGACAAAGAGAAGGCAGATGCAGCATTGAAAGAAGCGATGTCTTCACTCGACAAACTTGCTGCAAAGGGAATCATCCACAAGAACAAGGCTGCTAATCAAAAGTCTGAGCTCGTCCGATTTGTCAATAAGCTGAAAGCTCCAACTTCTAAGCCGGCATAGTCAGCCCGGCCACAATCTGAATTCCCGCTGTTCCTCGACCTGCTGCAGGGACAGAGGGCAAACCGCATCAATGCACGGTTAAATATTGAAAACCGTCGAGGAAGTTCTGTAAACTGCGGGATGCGAGAGATCACCGGGTGACAAATGCCTTCGAAGCAACTCATTCATGTTTTCAATTGTTCATTTGACGGAAAGAATTGAGAGAGGGAATTCAGGATGAACAAAGCGGATATAAGTGAACTTTTCGAGTACAACCAGTGGGCAAAGGGGAGACTGCTAGCTTCCCTGCAGTCGATGAAGTCCGAAGATTTTGAGAAAAATCTTCACTCAAGCCATGGCGGAATCAAGGGGACGCTGCTCCACATGGTGAATGCCGAGGGGATATGGACGAACAGACTCGTCGGAAAACCTACCGTCCCACTGAAGGAATCCGACATGATGACTCTTTCGGACTTCAAAGCAAAGTGGGATGAGTTTGACGGAATGCTATCCGAGATCCTGGAGCAGGCAACCGACGAGAACCTCGACGCGAAATTTGACTACCAGGACTCGCAGGGAAACAAATATACACAGCCGAGGCTTTGGGCTTTAAACCAACTGTTCAACCATTTCACTTATCACCGCGGCCAAATCGTGGTCATGCAAAGGCAAATGGGTTACACGCCAGTGAATACCGATATGATTGCGTATTATAGAGCAAAAGGAAAGTAATTTCGAAGTTCGGATTTCCACGCCAGAGAACACATCCGCCGCCGGCGTCAAATTGCGAATCGGGGAACTGCTTGATGCGATTGTGGATATGGATCCCTTAGCCAGGGACGCAATTCGAAATTGAGGAGTGGAGCTGAAGGGGATCGAACCCTCGACCTCGTGAATGCCATTCACGCGCTCTCCCAGCTGAGCTACAGCCCCAATATTTCTACAACTCTTGAACGATCAAAGTTTTCAACAAGTTTCTGTTTTCGTTCCGTGTTCCATTTCTTTTTCAACTCCCACTCTCGCCACATGGCTTCAGCCCGAGTCGGGTATGTCTCAAAATAACCAAGGTCATAAGGAATTCTTGCCTTTGTTGACTTGACTGTTCCTTGGTTATGCCGTTTGAATCGCTTCTGCAAATTATCTGTCTGTCCAGTGTACAGCGATTTATCTTTTCGACTTACAAGTATGTATACGTAGTAGGACATTCTTTGATTTCTGACGTTGTCAGCTTCTTATCAGAACCGCGCTCTCCTCTACGAGTCTACGACTCTACGAGTCGTAGACCAGCTGAGCTACAGCCCTAGAGGTCAAGCCGAAAAGTGTAACCACTGTCAAAGGCATCACTTCGTGACAAGCCACCAACTTGCAGGCCGGTAGGCAGGGGTACTAAGTGTTGAACAACGACACCAATACCAAACATTTTTCTTTGAGCCTTTGAGTCTTTGTGGTTTCCAGAGGGGTTCTCGGCCTGGCCTCTAGGATGATCTTAAAGAAGTTGAGTAACTAAGGAACCTGGCTGCGAACCTTTGACATCAAACTCTCATCAAAGTTGCAAAGAACGAATCTTTGATAATATAGATTTATCGGACTACAACTTCAACCGCCGTTTTAGCTTTGGGTGTAGACTTTATGCGCTTTGTTTCTCCGCGACGAGGCTGCATGCGCAGCGGTTGACATGCCTGCCTCTCAACCACACGTGTTATCGCAAGCGTCGATGCGACGAGATTTGCAGGCATCTAAGACGGTTGAGATGGATCACCTTACATCCCAACTTCATGCTTTCTTGTTTGTAACTCAGGAAGTAGCCATTTATCTTCAAATACTTGAAAAAGACCCGGCGCGATGAGTGCGGACCTAAATGAAGGCGGCCTCTTAGTATCTGAAGATCTTCTGCATCTTTTCGACGAAATCGGCGAAGGCGTAATCATAACAAACCGCTTCGCGGAAGTAGTCGGCATGAACAGGATGTCCGAGAAGATGTTCGGTATCGGCAGGGATGTCAGCATCTCCAAAAGTTCTGTGGCTCTCCTTAACACCTTCCATGATCCAACGACCCGCGCGCGGATACTTCCCGCGAACCTTCCGTTCAAGCAGGTGATAGTCAGCGAGCGAGCGATCGGCCCGCGCGAATTCCTGATCACCAGGGAGGACGGCGGCGAATCGTTCGTCCAGATCTCGACATCCCCCATATTCGGAGAGAACCACTACGTTACCGGAACGTTAGGAATCCTGATCGACGTTACAAACCGGCATGCTCTTGAACAGATGCTGACACAGCGAAATCTCCAGCTGAGTGCCGTGAATAGAATTGCGACCCTGCTCAATCGCACGATCGATTTCAAAGAGGTTCTCGAGTATTCGGTCAGACAGACCATGGACATCTTCACCGCCGACGCGGGGGCCGTCCTTCTGCCGGATAAAACCGGAACCAGGATTTACATCGCCGCGAGTGCCAACCTGAATGAAGAGTTTTTGTCGGGCGTGCATGGGACGAGAGTAGACTCGAGTGTGTTCGGAAGAGTCTTGAGTTCGGGTACGGTTGAATCACTGAATCGTCATCTGAACTTTCACAGGCTTCCCGACCTTATCAAAAGTTCACCGTTCGACTCGGTCGTCATTTTCCCGTTGAAGTCCAAAGGCAAGGTAGTAGGTGTCGGCGGACTCTTCAGCGAGATCGAGCGGACTCTCGAGGACTCTCAAAAGGAGATAATCGAGGCGATCGGCACCGTCATAGGGGCTGCGATCGAAAACTCACGGCTCCACGAGGAAACGATCCAGAAAACCAAACTTCTGGAAAGCAAGAATCAGGAACTCCAGCAATTCACTTATGCAATTACTCACGACCTGAAATCTCCAATCCTCGTGATAGAAGGATTTGCTAAGGAGCTGAAGAGAAGCGGACATCTTGACATGGACCAGGATGTACTGATCGGGGCTATCATGACTTCCTCCGGCCGACTTCATTCCCTCGTTAACGACCTCCTCGAGCTTGCTCGCGTCGGGAGCGTCGAAGCGACCATGGAGATGGCCGACATCGGCTCACTTGTCGAGAGGATCCTCGGCGAGCTATCATACAGGCTGACGGAAAGAAAGATCAGGACCACCATTACCGGCAAATTCCCGGTGCTCATGGTGGTGGTTGGGTATGTCGAAAGGATATTTTCAAACCTGATCGACAATTCAATCAAGTATATGGGCAACCAGAAAGAGCCTAACATCATAATCGGCTCCGAAGAAAAGGATGACCACTTCCTTTTTTTCGTACGCGATAACGGGATCGGAATTCCGGAAGAGTTTCATGAAAGAATATTTGCTATCTTTCAGAGAATTAAAAGAAGAGAAACCGACAACGTAGAGGGAAGCGGTTTGGGTCTGGCATTCGTTAGAAAAATCGTCGACTTGAGCGGAGGAACAGTCTGGGTCGAGTCGGCCGGAAAGGAGATGGGATCGACATTCTATTTCACTCTTCCCAAACAGTAATTGACGCGATTCTGTTAGCGGTAATCGTCATCGGAGGATTGGTGCTCATTCTCGGTACGAGGGCGAGGCGCTCCGAGAACAAAAACGAGTCTTCCGAGGACACGACAGCAAAATCGCATTCCGATACACTCAGAGAGGGATTTTCAAATGCTCTCTCGGAAGCGGTTTTCTCAGACGATCTCGACAAATGTATCTCCTCAATTGCAGCAAGCGTAAGATCAGCGTTTGGAGGAGACGCGTTTGTATTCAGGCGCAACGCCGATGTAATTGAACTCGTTTCCTTCTCTTCGAGCGATCCGCAGAATCTGGCTGCGCTTCTCGTCAAAGTGGGCCTGAAACTGGATGTCCATTCGATACCGGTATCGCCCGGTCGGGACAAGGTTTTTGATTCGCCCTACAGCGAGTTGGAAGATTCGTTCCAGTTATTGGGCGACATGACTACCACAGCAGCCTGCCGGAAAATCCAGCGAGACCTGAAGTTCAGATGGATCGTGACCGCTGCCACAAAGACAGGATCCGAGCAGTTGGCTCTTATAGTGTTGCTGCAGGATAAATCCTTCGACATCAAAGCAAAGCTACTTCAGTTCTCGGACATTCTAAAATCGGCGGTCTACGTCACCGATTTGAAAAGGAGGCTTACTGAGCTCGAAACGGCTTCCAAAGAGAGTGTGAATAAAGATAGGAGCGAACCCGGGGAGGTGGAACCCGGCAGGAGTGTTCTGATTGATGAAGTTCAACTGCCCGCCGCAATTCTCGATGACAAAGGGAACATTGTAGAGATGAACGAGGAGTGGAAAAAGCTCGTCGGTGAACGCGCGCAGTTGTCGGGAGAGTTAGGTACTTCAATCTTAGACGAAGCCGGCTCACACTATTTTGAAGAGATGATAACCGCCTCAGATTCGCCTGATAAGTCAACCATCCCCGTAAAAATCTCCGGGCAGAATTTCAGTTTATGGCTTGCCGCCAGGAAAGATCCAGACGGAAAGCGCGTGAGCTGGCTGACCTTGCTGAGCGGAAGTGCAGTTAATCTTGACCGACAACGAGAATTGGAACAAACGATCGGCTCGTTGAGAACGGAGCTGGGTCTTGCGCAAAGGCTTGCATCCGAAGGAAGCAAAGATGCCCGGGATATTGTCAGCAATGCAACGGTTCCTGCCCTGGGCATTTCGGGAAACGCTGTGAAGTTCACAAGCGAGAAATGCCCGGAAGTATTCGATGTTCACGAGGGTGAAACTCTTGATGAATTCATCGACACCAATGGAATTTCGAAATTCAGCGGGACCGATCCGACTTTCGAAGTAACGGACTCTCGCGGGAGAACGTTCTTCGTGACCCAATGGAATACCAGCTCATATCGTTTCTGCGCGTTCATCGATATGTCGGCACAGGAAAAACTCCGTCGGGATTTCAAACGGCTCGAAGCGGACCGAGGAAAACTCTTCAACAGCTTTCTTCCGACCGCCATTATCAAAGACGAAAAACTGGTCGACTGGAATAACGCGTTTTCAAGTCAATTCAAAGACTTTCTTTTCAAAAGTTCTCAGAACACAGCCGGAAATCAGTTCGACTCTTTCCTGGGGTACCTTGGCGAAAATGCGGAGGACTTCAAGCTTGAGCTACATTCAAGCGGATTCGTGATCCGAACATGTCACACGACCGCGGGCCAGAGATCATTCGATGTGAATGCGGTGGCGTCCGATGATTCCGTTTTCCTTTTTGTTAGGGACAACACCACCTCACAGGCGGCTGAAACGGAGCTGCACGAGACCCGGGAAGTTTTGTCCGGCATAGTAGAACTGCTTCGGGATGATCCGGTTATCGTGGTACGGGAAGGAAGAGTGTATTTCGCGAGCTCAACCGCGGTCGACCACCTGGCGATAAGCGCGGGGCAGCCGTTTCTTGCATCCGAGCTGCAGAGGAGCTTGCGCATAAAGGATTTTGGTGAAACATTTCTGTTCAAAGGAAATTCTCACAAGATAGAAGTTATCGACCATGGTGCTCTCACAATATACAGGATTAAAACCGTCGAGGAACAACCCGTTGAGCCTATGGTGATCCCTGCTCCTGAGATAAAGCCTTTGCCAGAGGGCGAATCTCATCCTGATGCGGAGCTGGAACGCAAGGCTCTTCATCAGCTTGTTCTGGCGGATGCCTATGACGCGGTGCTCCATTCGCTGGGCAACATGGTCAAGTCGCGTGTGTCAGAATATACCGCCAGGATACTGGCCGTGGGAATTATCCAGCCGGCGCGTGCAACCTCCGAGATACATTACATGACCGTTTCGTCGGGCAAAGTGGAATCAGCAGCAGCCGTGAATTTTACCATCGATGATTCGGGTGCCATAAAAGACGACGGGATTATTCTTGCCGATAAGATTCCCGGCACTTCATTCATGAAGGTTATTTCAGAATTGGAGCCTAAACTTGTAATCCAGAGCTCGGCCGGCGGAGGCGTCGTGGGCTTCGCTTCTGTGGCAATAACGGATTCGGGTGCCTCACCGCAACACAGGAGTGAGCTGACAGGACTGCTGAAGATCGCTTCGTCGGTGGCGTCCGGCATACACCTGCGTGCCTCGGCGGAGAGAAAGTTTGCTGAAGGGAGCAGAATCACGCGCGCCGTTGTCGGTTTATCCGGGATCGAAGCGGGCACATTTGCGGATGTCCTTAAAAGAACCGTCGATCTTCTGAAACAGGTCCTGGGTTGTGACTCCGTTGGAGCATATTCAGGCAATGGTACATCCATGACCTCAATGGCAATCCATGGCGATCTGCCTTCCATCCTCCCGCTGCAATCAACCAGGTTTGGTAGCTACGTGCCGGTAGCCGATCTTGGTTCGGATCAGATCAAATCGGTGAGCGGGCTCTACTTCGCGTTGAGGTCGAGATCGGGAAAGATCGGATTGGTCTTTAAGATTCTCGATGCACCGCCGGCAGCTTCAGAGTTGGGTGCAATTGCCTCTATCTCAATCGACCTGCTCGAAGCACGCATGTCCGCAGAGAATCAGAGCAATGCCGCTTTGCAATACTCGGAGAAATTGAAATTAACGAATGACTTCCTCAAGAAATTAGTAAACTCCACGACGACCGAGAATGTCGTGAGAACTCTTCAGGAATCTCTTCCGCACGACGGGGCGGACCCGACGGTCACAATAGTGGAGGAAACTTCCGAGGAACATGGGAAGCCCGGAGAGGTGTTGGAGAGACAAATAGAGGATCGCAAAGTGTACGAGGTGAATCTCGGCTCCGGGATCGGTGCCATGGTAGTAGAATGCCAAAGGGATGAGCAGACTCGGACGATGGTCTCGCTTGCCGCCGACAGGATCAGAAGCCTTGGCGCGAGCTACCAGGCGCCCAAGATCTAAATCAACGGAACCGGAACCAAGAGGTTCAGCCACTGTGCCCGACGCGTCATGCCCGCCGGTTGTCAGGCGCCGCCGGCGCAGGAGGAACGGAGGACACAGAGGTTTTATCAGTCTTTCTCGGTGAGCCTCTTTTCTCTGTATCGAAAGTATTCTTGCTCTTATTGCACAAATCTTACTCGTAACGGACAAATAATCAGTAGCCATATCGGATGGAACCGCAAGCACCAGTAAATATAAAACTCTCACTTTGTATGATCGTAAAGGATGAGGAGAGCACCCTTGCCGATTGTCTGAAAAGCGTCCGAGCGATTGTGGACGAAATCGTGGTGGTCGACACCGGATCTTCCGATTCGACGGTCCAGGTCGCAAATCAATTCGGCGCGAGAGTCATACCGCACGTTTGGAAAGAAGATTTCGCCGAAGCCAGAAATGTTTCGCTCGATGCGGCCACGGGCAACTGGATAATTGTTCTTGATGCGGACGAGGAGATGGACGAAATCTCGAGAGGTGCAATCGACGGATTGCTCGAATCAAACCCGGCGGACGGTTACGAAGTTACAATCAGGAATGAACTTCCAAGGTCCGATGTTGCGACCTATGAAGAGTCAAGAATAGTCAGGTTGTTTCGCAACCGGAGAGAGTACCGGTACAGGAAATCCATCCACGAGCAGATAAGGATGTCCATAGAAAGTGGCGGCGGAAGGATCGCGCCGTCAAGCTTAGTGATTGTGCATCATGGATACGCCCGTCGCGAAGTCCAGAGCGGAGTTGACCGGTCCGCAAGAAATTTGAATATGCTGCGCAAAGCTTTGAAGGATTCACCTGAAGATCCATACCTACATTTCCAAATAGGCTCTACCTTGATGAGCATCGGGAAAAGAGATGAAGCACGGATGGAATTCGACAGTGTGCTAGAGTTGGATTACGGATCGCTTGGCCCCGCGGTCCTCGATAAATTCTACATGAAAATCTCACAGTTGGCTCTGGAGAATAACGAATACGATAGAGCGCTGAAGTTTGCCGGGGAGAGTCTCCGGTATAACGGTCAGAACTCCATTTCTGAATATGTTGCAGCGATCGCATGTCTTTCGACAAACCGGATCCAGGAAGGCTACGGGTACCTCCTTAGAGTAAGAGACAATCCGAAGGACTCACTTCGCTTGAAATCACAACTCTCAGAGCTGATAATCGCCTGCGAAAAGGCGTTGGGACACTTACCCGGTTAAAGTTCCGGGCTCGGGTTCCGATAATAAATCTACAGTCAAAGCAGCGAGAGGAGCACTGCCAAAGCTGATATTTGCTTAACTCCTCTTGTCTGAAGGGTCGCTACGAACTTTCAGACTCTCATGAGCGGCAAGGACGCCGCTTAAACAAAACATGGAGGTAACTCACCATGGCGGACTACACAAACGGGTTCCGCATAGCGACGAACATCGGCGCTATGAACGCGTACAACGCGCTAAACAACATCAACCAACAGCTCAACAGCTACGAGCTCCAACTCGCAACCGGTCAGCGTATCAACAGCGCGGGCGACGACCCTGCGGGATACACGATCGGGACGAAACTTCAGGCTCGCACAGCTGGGTTGAGCCAGGCCCTTACAAACGTTGGCGATGCTCAAAGCGTTCTGTCAACTGCCGAGGGCGGACTTCAGGCAATCAACAACATCATGGTCAACATCAAGACTCTGGTGACTGAGGCAGGAAACGCTGGATTGGGTTCCGACGAGCTTGGAGCAATCGTTACTCAGGTAAACGACTACCTCAACGAAATCGGCGATACGATCAAGCAGACAAATTTCAACGGCCAGGCCCTTCTCGACACTACCTTCACGGGTAAGAGCTTCCAGATCGGCGCAGATGCCGGAGATACTCTTTCGGTATCATTGTCCACGGCCGTCGACTCGAGTAACCTTGGTCTGACCGGCTTGAACACGTCGAATATAGCATCTGCGCTTACAAGCGTTGATAATGCTATAAGCACCGTCTCTTCCGAGCTTCAGTACGTTGGTTCGTTGGAGTCCCGATTGAGCTTCAAGCAGCAGGTCCTGCAGGTATCGATAACCAATACTCAGGCCGCAGAAAGCCAGATAATGAATGCTGATGTGGCTCAGGCGCAGGTAAACGCAACGAAACTCCAAATACTCGAGCAAACAGCTACAGTGCAACTTGCACAGGCGAACTCCCAACCGAGTACGATCCTAAAGCTGTTCTCATAATCCGCTTGATGGAAGCACTCCTCCCAAAAGGAGGAGCGCTTTCCATCCATTGACAAATTATTCGAGGTTTAGCAGCAATTGATTTGGAACCAGGTGAGATATGGAGACGATCACACAAACAAGGAATAGAGTTTTTAAGGGATACAAGAGTAACGAGATCGGCAGCCTAAGCCCGGTCGCGCTTATCTTAAAGCTGTATGATTACATCATAGTCAATTCCAAGCGGCACAACCAGTCGAACGTTAATGCCGGACTTACCCAATTGATAGCGGCTCTTAACTTCGATTACAAAGATGTCTCGCTCGGTCTCTTCAGACTTTACGCCTATTGCCAGGCACAGGCCCGGAAAGGAAATTTTGTCGAGGTTGAGAAGTTGATCGGAGAACTTCGCTCAGCCTGGGCACAAGCATTCAAATTGTCTTGACCGGAGGATAGCCAAATGTCTTTATCTATGCCCTCTCTCAACACCAATGCAACATCCACTTCGGGAGTTGACCAACTGGTCTCGCTGTATGTGCAGTCGATCAGTCAGCCTGTCACGAACATGCAATCACAGGTTTCACAGATCAACTCTCTTATTTCCGT
>JAKASW010000301.1 GCA_021818875.1 Bacteroidota bacterium | reverse complement strand
CACGCACCTGTATGGTCGCGGTAAGGTAATAAGTTGTGTCCAGCGTCCCTGTAGGTTTCAACAGGAATACTGTGTTCGGGGGAAGTGCCCCGTTAGACAGTGTGTCAGCGTTGATAACCTCGTTAAGGTTTCCGGGGGGCAACGCCGCGACAACGACAGTATCAGCGGCCTGTGCAAACAAAGTCCGGGGCGCAGTTGAAAGAGCCAACGCAACAATTAAAAGGCTCAAACCGAACGCTTTCTTCATGATGCTCTACCTTTCTGTTTTTGTTTTAGTTAGTTACTGTAGCTTCCATCTGAAACCTAAATTCGCAGTTAATCCGTAATCACTCTCCGAAGTGGGATAACCTGCTCCCCTCACTACGTAAGTGTCGTTGGCACTGTTAAGGTTGTCCACTTCAAGAAATGCCTGTAGGCCGTACCATGGCAGGCCCTGGTTAACAACCAGATCCCATCTTACGTAAGTTGATTTATCGGAGCGTAGTGAGTTGTAGAAATTCGTGCCATTATACACATCTGACTGGTAAATCATGGAAACCAGGATCGAGAATTGTTTGTAATCGTACCCGACCGACAAATTCCCGAGGTCGTTGGGCTGCTGCAGGAGGCGATCAGTATAAGACGTGTCTATGTAGATCGACTTGAAAAATGGGAATCCGGAATTAGTTGTGTATGTGTACGGGTACTTCGCCTGGGAAAATATGTGAGTGAAATTGACATCTAAGACCAGTCCGCTCAGGATGCCGGGCAAGTACCAGAAATGCGTCTGCCACTCGGCTTCGATGCCCCAAAGGTCGACGGGATACGGGTTATTGATGTACGTGTTGATCGAATACCCTTTCGTATAGCTGGGAATCCCTGGATATGCTGAAGGGTTCGTTATGAAACTCGACTGGTAAAATATCAAATTGTCGATGCGTTTAAGAAAAGGATCCACAGATACCAACCCTAATGTGTTGTTATAGACAGACACTCCAAGGTCATAGTTATGCGACTGTGCCGGGCTAAGAGCATAGTTGTTATAGGTTACCGACGAACTGAACACGTCCATTATCGGGTCGATTTCGTAGAAATCCGGATATGAGAGCGTGTTCGTGTAGGCAGCGCGGACACTCATCCATGCAAATGGATCGTATTTTAGACTCACATCCGGTAGCCAATAGCCGTGGTATTCGTTTTTTGTGACCTGCGTAAAGAGGAATGGGTTCGGATAAGGGTTAGTCTCGCTTGCGGTTAAAGTCTGGCCGGCTGTATAGGAAGTCAGCAGTCCTTGATACCTGACGCCGGGGATGAGAGAGATTTGAGTGCCGATATTGATAGTCGCCATAACGTAGCCTGCACTCCTGTCTTCAAAGCCGTGGTAGTTATTTGCGCCGCTATTGTACTCGTCTGGTATAAATGGATTGGTACCGCCCGTCGGGGCTGTTTTAATAGTCTTACCAAACGCAATTAGACTATTCATGATATCTCCTAACAACCCCATATTCAGCGCCGCACGCATTGAGTAATCTCCGCTCAAAAAATTCCCGAAGCCCAATCCATTCTGAAAGAAGGGGCTGACTATGAATTGGGCCGCTCCGTTAGGATTCATGTTCCAGGGAGACTGCGTCAAAAACTGAAGGTTTGGATTCTGAAGGAGGAAGGCGCGGCCTGCCGTACCCGGGGCACCGGATACGATACCGCCTCCGGTACTGTAAGTGTAACCGCGAGTGGTGTACATGTACATTCCGCCAGCCTTCAGCGCCACCGAAACGAGGTCCGACAAATCGAAGTTTTTCTGTATGTCGGCTATCGCAGAAAGGTTCCGCTGCTTGGTGAAAGAGTTCCAAACGGTATTATCATTTAAGTACATGGTGCTGTAATTCGCGAGTGCCGCGGCGGCTTGAGCGAGCTGCACCGGGTTGTCGTTCTTGGACAGATTCCCGGTTCCCGCTGATGCTTGATCGAAATTTATCCACCAATTATTCGATGCAATGGTTTCGGTGTAAGAGTTCGATAGCTTTGCATCCACCTGGAACGAAGAAATATCCTGATCGTAACTCAGGATATTTGTGATGACATTGAGGGTAGCGGGATAGTTCTGTGCGTTAAAAGCTATATCGTTACCGTAGTTATAAGTCTCATTGTAGTATGCTGCACTCGTATTACCGTGACTGAGCAGGTTCACAAAATCTATCTTGCCGTTCGGTATCCGGTAGTCCATCGTCAGGGACCCGTCGTATAACTTCTGCTGTGTTGGGTAATAGTAGAGATCTATGCTGCTGATCGCGACCTTGTTAGGTTGTGTAACATCAGGCAGGTAATAGCTTGCCCCTAATTCGTTTGAAGTAAGATTTTGGTTCTGCACTATCCCCTGGACGAATACACCGAACTTGCTGTCGAAAAATCTCTGTTGCAAACTCCCCACGAGCTTGTAATTATTATACTGGTCCGCGAGATTGTCATATCCTCCCTGCGCCACAAGAGATACAAGAGGTGCACCACTTGAAGTCCCCTGAGCCTCTTTGATGTCGAAGTTCACCGTGCCTCCGAGCACAGCCGCATCCATATCGGGTGTCACCGTTTTGTAAACTTGTATTCCCTCTAAAGTGTTCGAGGAGATCATGCTCAGATTCACACCCTGGCCGCCACTGGTAGCTGTTCCTCCCGTCCAGAGGTTAGAACTGTAAGAAGATTCATTCCCCGGTATCGGGACACCATCGATGGTTATCTCGTTATATTGCGGGGCGAGACCGCGGATCACTACCTCTGTCGCCTGTCCGCCTGATCTCTCAAGTGATACACCCGGCAACCTCCCTACAGACTCCGCGGCATTGGCGTCAGGAAGTGATTCAATGCGAGCCGCTGAAACTACATTGACTACATTATTAGAAGACAACTGCTGATTGATGGCAGAGTTCTGACCGCTTGCCTGGGTGGTAACAATGACTTCCTTTGCTGTAACCCCTACCGCCTGGAGCTTTATGTTCTTAACGAGATTTTGATTCTCTGTCAATAGGACTTTCACTTCCAAAGTTTTGTAGCCGACATAGGAGGCTTTTATCACGTAGGACCCCGCAGGAACGCCAGATATTACGTAGTTACCGTTTAAATCCGTAGCGGCGCCCAGAGAAGTTCCTTTGAGCTGAATGTTGGCACCAGGGAGAGCCTGACCCGTTGTGGCATCCGTTACTTTGCCTCTGATCCCGCCTGACGCACCCCATGACAATTGTGCCGCAACTAAAATTAGCAGGATGGAACAAGAAAGAGTACGAAGTCGTATCAACATTTTATTCCTTACCTCCAGCTTTGGTTAAGTGATGCTGCTGATATTTATTATGATATCATGCACTCATGCTGTGCTGGTGCATTGATAGAGATTATTAACATGGATCAAAATGTTTAGCACAGTTGACCAAGCAACTTCTGATTTTGCGCTTGAAGCTGAATCCCGGTTGACGGCACTCAAGGGCAGAAAGTGAAATGAAATATAATGAATGGTGGGATCTGTGAATCTTAAGTATGTGATTGCCCTAGCCGGTACCCAAACTTTCAAATCTTATCTCCTCCTCTTCAACGCCATAAAATATGTTAGCGCTAACATGCGGCTAAATTTAGAACGCCGGAACAGAAATGTCAAGAGAGAGAGGAAAAATATTTTCTCGGGCCCGCCTATTTTAGCGCGAGCCACACCACGCGTTCTCCCGTCTATTTTCCCGCCGGCAGTCGGGGGAATTAGACTTTTTTGTATTTCATGTTAACTTGTTGGTGAAATTGGGCAGAACATAATTTACATGTCAGGAAATTACATGAATCATAATGGCAATTATAGAAAACCTTCCGGGCGAATCACGGCTGAGGCAATCGCTGCTAAACTTGGAGTATCCGCGATGACTGTCTCGCGTGCACTCAGTGGACGTCCGAACGTGAACAAGAAGACTAAAGAAAAAATCCTCCTCGCTGCCAAGAGACTCGGCTACACGCCGAATCATATTGCCCGCAGTCTTACCCTCAGAAAGACGCAGATCATCGGTGTCGTGATCCCCGAAATAGCGCACTCCTTTTTCCCCGAGGTTATCCGCGGTATGGAAGACGCGGCTTACTCTGCCGGATACCATCTTATTCTTACTAACACAGCCGAAGACTACAACAGGGAGTTGGATGCAATCAACACTCTACAATCCAGAAGAGTTGACGGCTTGCTAATATCCACGGCACAAACGGTCACGGACCATTCTGTCTACAAAGATGCGGTCCGTCTCGGTACACCAATAGTTTTTTTTGATCGTGTTGTGCAGAACATCGGAGCCAGTTGCGTCAGCATCGATGACGAGGACTGCTGTGCGAGAATCACCGAACATTTGATCGGCCATGGATATAAGTCGATTGCACATCTCAGCGGACCACCATCCATTTCAATCGGCAGAGACAGGCAGAGAGGGTACCGTCGTGCATTAGAGAAGAACGGGATCAAATTCAGGCCCGAGCTGGTCGAGCGAGCGGGGTTCCATGAAAAAGGTGGTTACCTCGCCATGGAAAAACTCCTGCAGCTTCCGGCCCGTGAAAGGCCGGACGCAGTGGTGGCAGTCAACGACCCTGCTGCATTTGGGGCGATGAAGTCGATCGAGGAACACAAGCTCCGTATTCCGCAGGACATCGCAATTGTCGGGATGACAGATGATGTGAGAGCCGGACTTATTTCAATTCCAATGACGACGATTCGCCAGCCTGCCTATGAGATTGGGAAGACAGCCGCACTGACTTTGATTGCTGAGATTGAAGGTAAATCAAAGCCTGGCAAGCGCATTATCGTGAATACCGAACTCACCGTGAGAAGATCCTGCGGTTGCCTGTGACATGGCTCCGCAGTCATGAACCTTAAACCGATCAGCGGTGTTTTCTGAACCCATCTGCTTCTCCCCGTCTCTTCCCTGCAAGGTAGTCTAATAGCTTGTTTATATTCGCGGGCAAGAGAGGGGTAGATTCAGAGAGCCTGGTGGGTTGCGTAATCGACAATTACTGATTCCCTTCGCCGGTCCCCCTAAAGTAGCGTATAAGTATTCCGATAAATCTAAAGAGTTGACGCGGGCACTCACTATCATT
>JAKASW010000300.1 GCA_021818875.1 Bacteroidota bacterium | reverse complement strand
CAGTGCACGGGATCCATTGGTGACCGCATCGTCCTTGCGGCGAGCAGCACGAAAAATTGGACATCAAACGATGGCAACGTGGGGGTAGAACCGGTTGGTAACGATTACGCAATAAGCTGCTTCTCACATACGCGCGCTTATCATGTCAATGCCGGCCAGGATACGTTTTATGCTGTGGTACAGAACTACGTAAACACCGGGGGAAGCGGTGTGGCCTCTGTGTACGGCACTCTAACTGCCACTTTCTTTTCTAACTTACCCGGCCAACCTTTCGGCGCAAGTCAGGGTATCGTGCTGCCGAACGCGAACCTTAGTGGCACTCCAGTAAAGGTTGCAAGTCGAATTCTAACGACCAATCAATCCGGATTTGCACTTGTTCGCTTCGACGGGTTGTGCATTCCGGACACCGGTGATATCATCTTACTCGATGTGAGCAACACCGATAGTTGGTCGCCCGATCTTGGAACTCTGTTGACGGCACTTCCGGGCTACAATGGGAACACGGGCTTGTCATTCTCCCGCTCGCGGGTTTTTCCTGTGACGGCGGGGAGTGATACTTTCTTCGCGGTTGCCGAACAAGGCTCCGGGTCAAAGGGGACGGGGGTTGCGGTGATTTACGGAAGTCTGACGGTGGAATTTTTCCCGGAGCCGAACGACAGCAGTTTAGTGGAGGATCATCCAATTCTAAAGGAGAATCTCGAGCTTCGCGGAGCACCGGTGACTGTCGGCAAAGTCGGATTTGTCGCACCCGCACCCGGCAAGGCAATCGTACGCTTCGACGGGTACTGTGTCTCATCGGTCGGTGACCTCATCGTGCTCGCCGCAAGCGACACCACCGATTGGGTTGCGAACGATGGTAACGTCGCCGTGGAGGCCGCCAGTTCCACTTATGATGTCAATCCTTTCACGCACACTCGCGTTTACAATGTTCCAGCTGGTGCAGACACATTCTATGCTGTCGCGCAAAACTACGTATCTACCTCGGGGACCGGAAGAGCATCTATCGGCGGCGATCTCAGTGTGGAATACTTCCCAACCGTTGCGACAGCCATAAAAGATGTATCTGAAGTTCCAGAAGCCTTCAGGCTTTTTCAGAATTATCCCAACCCATTCAACCCGACAACGGCTATCGGCTATCAGCTATCAGCCAACAGCTACGTGACACTGAAAGTGTACGACATACTTGGAAGAAGGGTGGCGACACTTGTAAACAAGAGACAAAATCCAGGGAGTTACGCGGTCCGGTTCGACGGGAGCCGCTTGGCAGGCGGAGTGTACTTTTACCGGTTGATGGTAGGGAGTTTGGTGAAAGTGAAGAAACTGGTTCTCATTAAATGATTGAAAGCGTGCCATGAAGCGAATCACACTGTTACTATCGATAATCTTCGCATTTAATTTCAAGACGGCCAGTGCCCAGTGGGTACAGACAAATGGCCCCTATAGTGGTACGGTCCTGTGTTTCGGAACGATGGCTAACAGTTCAGGCGGCACAAATATATATGCCGGTACACTGGAAGGCCTTTACGACCTATCGGGGAGCGGGTCAGGTTGGGTTCTGATAGGTAATAGTCTAAAGGGGTCTTACGTATTCGGTCTCGCTGTCAGCGTTTCGAATCTTTTTGCTGCGACTTCGCGTGGCGTTTACCTGTCCACTGACGAAGGAGTTACATGGCAGCTTGTGGATGTCGGGCTGCCATATGTAGGGGCTACCGCCATCGCCGCCGAAGGTTCATATCTATTTGTCTCCCAGGGAACACAAGGTGTTTATATCTCAAGCAGCAACGGCTCGGTCTGGACCCAGGCGGATTCGGGTTTGATAAATTTGGGTGACAAGATTGTGAGGTGCTTCGCAGTCAACGGCAACAACGTATATGCGGGCACAGACAACGGCGTGTTTGTGTCCACTAACAACGGAACAAGCTGGGAAGAAGGTACGGGGCTGACGATAAGTGAAGGCGGCTATGTAACCTCGCTTGCGGTAAGCGGCTACCCTATTTTTGCCGGAACTAGCTTCAACGGAGTGTTCCTCTCAACTGACAACGGGACGAGCTGGTCGCCGGTCAACGCAGGGTTGCAAAGCACCGATATTCTTGCCTTGATTGCCGTTCAAAATGGCTCGACTGGAACCAAAATATTCGCTGCCACAGGTGCAGGTCTTTCTCTTTCAACTAACAACGGCACGACATGGAATCGCTTCGGGAAAGGATTTCCTATAACGTCGGCTCAAGCGATGGAAACCGTGCCGAATGACGAAGGAGGAATCACCATCTATGCTGGTACACAGAACATGGGTGTCTTTACTTCCACCGATACCGGCGCGACGTGGCAGGACGTGAGTGAGGGATTTGGACTGAGTTACATCGGGTCAATTGAAGGGATCCCAACCGGGTCCGGAGGTAGTCAACTGATTTGTGGCACCAGTGGGCAGGGCGCGTTCACTTCTTCCGACCAGGGTGCCAGTTGGATGCCGGTTGCAGGATTGCCGAACCCTTATGTCACTTCATTTACTACCACGACAAACGGATCAGTGCCGCCCACTATCTATGCTGGAACAGACGGACAGGGAGTCTATGTCTCAAATGATTATGGTTCTACCTGGACTATCGATACTGCAGGCTTCGGATATTCAATCCCTTTCAGCGGCAATCTAAACGTTAATTCTCTTATTGCAGTCAATTACGGAACAGGTTCGGAGGTAGTTTTCGCGGCGACAAGTCCTGGGATTTATCGGTCCGTTAATGGTGGGCGCTGGAGTGAAGACACTTCAGGGATGGGATATGAGGTCTACGCGTTTTCATTTGGCGCCAGTCGAATTGGGAGCAACCAGACTGACATCTATGCCGGAATCATTCGTGGTGTGTTTGTTTCAAGCGATACAGGATCTACGTGGGTCCCGATCGATACCGGAATAGTCACTCTCGGTAAAATTCGTCTGATCTATTCTCTGGCGACGCTCGTCGATGGGACGGGAGGTTTACACTTGTTTGCAGGCGCTATAGATACCGGACTTTATGAGTCCAGCACCGACGGACAGATCTGGAGCAAGGTCAGCTATTCACCACTTGCAGACAGTCAGGTCAATTGTATGGCGGAGAGTGGAACAAATATTTTCGTGGGAACCACAAGCCATCTATACTTATCGACAGATTTTGGTTCCACCTGGGCGGCGGTCGACTCCGGACTCCCGAGAACGCCCATTGAATCTCTCTACGCCAGCAGTACGGAACTCTATGCGGGTACATCCGATGACGGGCTATGGCGCCGTCCACTATCTGATATGATAACTGCAATCAACCATGACCTGTCCAACAACCGGCCAAAGTCGTTTTCACTCGATCAGAATTATCCGAACCCATTCAATCCGACAACGACGATCAATTACCAATTACCGACGAACGGTCTTGTCACTTTGAAAGTATATGATATCCTCGGAAGAGAAGTAGCGACCCTCGTGAATGAAAAACAGAATCGGGGGAATTACTCCGTGACATTCAACGCAAGCCGGCTTGCAAGCGGAGTGTATTTCTACAGACTCGCTGCTGGAAGCTTTGTGAGCGTGAAGAAGCTAATGTTGGTCAAGTGAGAGGAATGCCGATCCAGTTTAGAAGGAGGTTTGGAATGAGTGTACCACAAAGAGCTTGTGGGTCATGGACTTGAGATGAATAGGCATAGTGTGAACAATAACCGGCGCGTCGAAATTATATGGTTCGCAGGAACCTCGCACCATGGTGCACTCATCTGTATTCTATGGAGACGCGCCACCGCGGGGTTCGATCAGAAGGTGACTGGAACTGCTCGTTTTTCAAATGCGAGGATTCGCACATGAAAAAGGCGTTTTTATTTCTCACTTTCTGCTCATTCTTTTTGAGTCTTCTTTATCCGACGAGATCTGATGCTGGGTGGATACAGACCAGTGTAAACATACGAATGGACACTTGTCTATGCCTTGCCGTCAACGGCACGAATATCTTCGCTGGAACTTACGGCGGCGGCGTCTTTCTTTCGACCGATAACGGTATAAGCTGGACTGGAGTAAGTACCGGCTTGATGGACAGTCTTGTCAACACCCTTGCCGTCAGCCCCAACGGGGCAGGCGGCGTGAATATCTTTGCTGGTACCGAGGGTGGCGGTGTCTTTCTTTCGACTAACAATGGCACAAACTGGACCGCTGTGAATTCGGGCTTGACGAGCACTCTTATCAGATCCCTCTTCGTTAGCGGGACGAACCTCTATGCCGGAACTGAAGACGACGGCGCCTTTCTTTCGACTGACGACGGCACAAGCTGGACTAATCTGACTTATGATTTCAACGGCAATAATCCCAATGTCTATGCTTTTGCCGTTAGCGGCACGAATCTCTTTGCCGCAACCTATGGAGGGGTCTTTCTTTCGACCAACAATGGCACAAGCTGGACCGCTGTGAATTCTGGCCTGTCTGACGCTAGTGTCAACGCCCTTGCCTTAAGCGGCACGAACCTCTTTGTCGGAACTGAGGGCAGCGGCGTGTGGAAGCGGCCGCTATCGCAAATGGTTAGCTCTGTCAATCAGGCACCCACTGGCTTGCCGGAGAAATTTGCACTTTATCAGAATTATCCGAACCCCTTCAACCCGACGGCAGTGATCAGCTACCAGCTGTCGGCAGTCAGCAATGTGACTTTGACAGTCTACGACATACTCATAAGAGAAGTGGCGACCCTTGTCAATGAAAAACAAAATGCGGGAAGCTATTCGGTGACCTTTGATGGCAGCCGACTCGCAAGCGGAGTCTACTTCTATAGACTTGTTGCAGGCAATTACTCGGCAACCAAGAGACTTGTTTTGATGAAATGAATTTTGAAAGGATAAAGAAGTCATGGCTAAGATGGTACACATTTTCTTTGTATGCATGATGGTTGCCGCATTATCGGTGCCGCTGTTTGCCCAGTCATCGTTCCTGGATCTGACGTTCGGCATGGACGGTAGAGCTTTGGCGAACATTGCCGGTGGCGATAGCGATGGAGATGTTGGCAGTGCTATGGCAATTCAAATTGATGGAAAGATCGTAGTTGCGGGATCTTCGAGTGGTGGATCGTCATACAGCGCTTTC
>JAKASW010000299.1 GCA_021818875.1 Bacteroidota bacterium | reverse complement strand
CTAAAAGTGTAGTTCCGTCACCCCGAACCCTGGACTGATACGCTCCAGGTCAGGCTTGTTTCGGGGTCTCAAAACAAATGGAATTAGATGCTGAAGCAAGTCCAGCATGACCGCTCTCGTTGTTTTGAGACGGCCTCATTAGAACTTTCGAACCTCTCTCTCTGATTACTCTGTAGTTAGTGTTCTCGGATATTAGAACTTTCCCGGGAAGTGTGCCAATCGCGCTTAGATGAAGACATGTCTTTACTGTCGTTCGCGTTCAACGTCGTCAAACACCCCGCTTTAGATTTTCGTGAATACAGGTGAACTTTCGATCATCTCATTCGTCTTATATTGTATCGACGAAATGAGTAAAAGAGTCGAACAGTTTAAATGTCAAAAAGACAGTGACTTCGGACAACCGATATGAAGCAACAAAACCCATGAATTCAAGCATTTTGGAAGAAACATGGAACAATTGACGAGTGAAAAGCAGTCAGCAATCCTCGATGCTGCCCGAAAGAGATTTGCATACTACGGGTTTTCTAAGGTAACCATGGATGAAATTGCTGCCGACATCGGCATGGGGAAGACCTCACTCTATTACTACTTCCCAACAAAAGCGAGTCTCTTCGGGGAAGTCATCAAGGCAGAGTCCACCCAGTTTCTGAAAGGCATGCAATCAATTACCGACCAGGAATTTTCTCCGTCTGAAATGCTCAGGAAGTATACCTCACAGCGGATCGAACACTTCAGAAATCTTGTAAATCTCAGGGTACTTGAATTCCAATTGGATGTTGAGCTGCGGCTTCCGTTGCGCAGTCTGCTCAATGACTTCCAAGAAAAGGAGATCGATCTTCTGACTCATATCCTGACCATCGGAAATAGCCTGGGCGAATTTTCAATTTCGAATCCCAGAAGAACAGCAGAGGTGATAATCCAGGCTCTCTGGGGGCCAAGGTCTTTACTTCTGCATAAACACGGTAACAATCTGGATGACAATACATTTCGTGTCATGGGGCAGGTAACCAGCGAGATCGCAGAAATTATCCTTAATGGAATAACAAAAAGCAAATAAGAAATGGAATCTAACAACAGACCGATTGAAGTGCTCGAAGGACCTGTCATCGAACGGGGCCCTTTACCTGGTATCGGTAAGAAAGACGAGGATATCGAGGACGTTCCACTATTCAAGAGAGAGGAAGCAATAATCCCGGCACTTCTCGTCATGGTCGCTGCTGCAGCGGGTGGATATTACAACTACATGAACATGCACAATTTCGTATCGACAGATGATGCTTGTGTGGACTCGAACAACGCCGCTGTCAGCACCAAAACGCTCGGGAGAATAATCTACCGGGGTACCGACGAGGGTGACACAGTCAAGACCGGAAAAGTTCTTGTCGGACTCGATGATCGTGATCTCAGTGCCGAAGAAGTATCTGCACAATCCACACTCGGCCTTGCCAAACAGAGCGTTCCCCTCGCACAGGTGAACTTACGAAGGACACAAGATGACTTCAACCGCGCACAGGTACAGTACACCGCCCAAATTATCACGAAAGAAGCGTACCAGCATGCGCAGCAGACATTACATGCCGCGAAGGCCCAACTCTCAATATCCGAATCCAATATTCAGACTGCTCAGGCGCAGTGAGCGTAGTCCTGTCCAACTTGCTCAACACGGTTGTGATTTCGCCCATTGATGGTGTAGTTGCCAAAAGGTGGGTGTTGACGGGTGACGTAATAGAACCGGCTCAGCCGATATTCACCATCCACCACCTGAAGAATATCTGGGTAACTGCAAACCTCGAAGAGACTAAACTCGGTCATGTCCATCTCGGTGATCCAGTGGAAATCAACGAAGATACATATCCCGGCACAAAGTGTCTGGGGAGAGATTTGGAGATCGGCGATTACACCGCATCTGAATTTTCGCTTATTCCACCGGACAACGCGTCGGGTAACTTCACCAAAGTTACACAGCGCGTTCCGATCAAAATAAGTATCGATGACCCACTGACTTCTTCCGGTCGGGAGCCCATCCTGCGGCCTGGTATATCAGCTGAAGTTTACGTGAACGTCAAGTAATGCAATGATACGTACTGACTACACATCGCCGCCCCACGTGACATATCAATTGAACGCAAGACTTTCAAATGGCGGATCATAATGAAAACTGAGAATTCAAATAGGAATGCATTGTCCGGATCGAGATTTGGTGCCAGCCAATCTACTTATAAATGGTTCGTTCTCACCGTTGTCATGGTCGGCACGTTCATGGTCATTCTCGATTCAAGTATAGTGAACGTGGCGCTTCCCAAAATAATGGCGGCATTCGGGATTCCCATAGATACGGCAGAGTGGGTCTTGAACGGATACCTTATCTCTTTCGGAGCTTTGCTCCCTGCCTCGGGATGGTTCGCCGACAGGTTCGGGTACAAGAAGATCTTTGTACTTTCGCTGGTCATTTTCACAATCGGTTCCTTTCTTTGCGCAATTTCGTGGGATGAGAAAGCCCTGATTTTCTTCCGGGTCTTCCAGGGAATCGGCGGTGGAATGCTTATGCCCACCGGGATGGCTGCTGTGCTTCGCGAGTTCCCGCACGAAAAACGCGGTACGGCCCTCGGCTTCTGGGCGGTGGCGGCTGCCGGCTCGTCTTCGTTCGGTCCTATCGTAGGCGGGTACCTCGTTGACAGACTTGATTGGAACTCGATCTTTCTAATCAACGTGCCCATCGGTATTTTAGGGATATTCGCTGCTTGGGCAATCCTCAAGGATTATAAAGAAGAAAGGTCACATAGCTTTGATTGGGTCGGCTTCATGTCTATGACCGCATTCATTGTTACGCTGCTCCTTGCTTTGGCGGACGGCAACGCTGCTTGGAACACCGGCGGCTGGACGTCAGCCTTTATACTTACCAACTTCGTGATCGCGGGTGTATCGCTTATCGTTTTTCTTGTAAATGAACTCAGTTCGAAGCACCCTATGATCAATCTCAAGCTTTTCAAAAGTTTCAACTATAGTATGTCGAACCTGGTCTTTTTTATCTTCGGACTCTCTGCGTTTGGGAGCAACTTCCTTTTGCCGCTGTACCTCCAGAACTCGCTAGGCTACACTGCTTTTCAAGCGGGTCTAATCTATCTTCCGATGGGCATAATACAGGGACTCCTTGGGCCTTTTGCCGGTATCCTGACAGACAAAACAAATCCGAAAATTATTGCGGTAGTTGGAATTGTTCTTCTGGCGGTAAGCTGGTACTTGAATGGATTTCTTTCTCTGTTCTCGATGCATTCTCAGATAATCTTTCCGATTTATCTTCGCGGCTTCGGCATGGCATTAATCTTCACTCCCCTAAGCGCGATAGCTCTGGCAGATATTGGAAAGAGAGATATTGCACAGGCATCCGGAATGTTCAACGTGATTAGGCAGGTAGGTAGGAGCTTCGGGTTGGCGATAATCGGCACGATATTCACAGAACGGACGCTTTTCCACACCGCTATAGATGGCCAGTCGATGAACCAGTACTCACCGGCATTCCAGAATGTGCTCAGCAACCTGAACTATTTCTGCATGAGGGCCTTGAGTGGACCGCCTGGAATCGCATTGCAAAGGGCAAAAGCCCTTGTCTTATCGAGCGTATCACAGCAGGCGACTGTTCAAGGCTCAGATGACGCTTTCCTCTTCGCATTTGCCGTAATGATATTGTGTGTAGTGCCCGTAATCTTTTTAAGGACTCGTCGCAAGAATGGAGAGGGCACAAAGACAGTTACGATTGGATAAGCGACGTGTCTGCGAATGAGTTACAACGTGGTTGAGAATTGGTAACCTGCAAACATACTGGCAGTTGGTGAAAGCAATGAAACTTCTGCTTTTGTTATCAACGATGACAATACTTTTAAGAGCTTCCAGCATCATGGCACAGGATACGACCTCCGTTCCGCTTACGGTGAATCAAGCAGTGCAGAGAGTCCTTGCCACGAACCAGTCAATTTTCGAATCAGCCCATGCCGTCGAAGCTTCCGAAGCGCAGGTGGGAGTGAGCAAAAGCTCACTTTATCCCAACGCTGACCTTTCCCTCGGTTACACCCGTATCGGTCCTGTGCCGTCAATCAGTTTCCCGGGTTTTGGGACCTTCGCATTTGCTCCCTACAACAACTACGACGAACACTTAGCCGTGAACGATATGGTCTATGATTTCGGACAGCGCCAGAAGAATATCGATCTTACCAAGACTCAGGTATTGAGTTCACAGGACAGACTCCAGCTCGTGAGACGCGATCTTGCGTATCAAACGATACAAACGTTCTACGCCATTCTGTTTCTTCAAAGAACCATTCAGGTACAGAATGACGAGATAAAAACACTCGACCAGCATCTGGTGGTCACGAAGAAGATGCTTGCCGCGGGAGTTGCAACTGACTTCGATGTCCTTACTACGCAGGTAAGGGTGGCATCCGCTCAGAACCAAAAAATCGGTATTGAGAATACGCTGGAAAATACAGAAACCGGGTTCAGACAACTTCTCAGTCGGCCTGCAGGTGCGCCTGTAAACTTGTCCGGTGAATTCAGCGAGGTTCCTGTAGGACTGGATTTAGACTCACTGCTTGACGTTGCTATGAAAGACAGAATAGAGATAAAGGCGGCTAAAGATCAAATCGAAGCTGCACGTGCCCGGTACAACGTTGCATCAGTAGTCGACAATCCATCTTTGAGCGTCGCGCTCGAATATGGTTTCAAGAACGGCTATGAACCTGATTTGAACGCATAGCTTGGGAATTATGCTGCTGCCGTGCAGCTTCAAGTGCCCATATCGAAGGTTGTTCCTTTCTTCGGAGGCTACCGAAGACAGGGAATGGAACGGGAATCTGCGGCAGAGATTCAGGAGGCGGAGTCAAACAAAACCGTCGTAGCTCAGCAAATGACCGCAGAAGTGCAGAAGGGAATTACGGACGTCCGTTCCAGCTTAGCCAAAATCAAGACCACCGAAGTCACTGTGCAGCAGGCACAGACCGCACTGAAGCTTGCAGATATCCGGTATGAAGCAGGTACAACAACAAACCTCGATCTCCTTGACGTTGAGACTGCACTGGCACAGGCAAGACTTGACCG
>JAKASW010000298.1 GCA_021818875.1 Bacteroidota bacterium | reverse complement strand
TTGAATTTCCTGGAGACATAGTAGGCGTACTGTCCGAACCCGCTTCCGGCATCGAGTACATCGTGGATGTCTCCATTTTTCAGTATCATTCTCAACGCTCGCTTGACATGCCACTCCCGAAGGAAGATAGCTCCAAGCGCTGTATACAACAGTCGCCTCATGATCGGACTTTCTCCGATCAGGCTGCTGAGTTTATCTTTGATCGGTTCGTACTTCATTTCCCAACCAGTTCTTCGATAGATTGCACTAGATTATCCCATGAGTATAGTTTTTTCTGTTCCGCTACTCCGGCGGAAAGCTGAGAAGAAAGTCCCTCTGCGAAAAACCTTGCGATAGCCCTGGCCAGCTCAGCAGGTGAATTCGGCGGGACGACCAGTCCGGTTCTTCCATCGATGACAACTTCCGCGAGTCCGCCAACGTCCGTTGCGATGATCGGCCTGTCAAAGTTGTAAGCAATTTGAGCAATCCCGCTCTGAGTGGCGTCTGTGTAGGGCAAGACCACCACGTCCGCCGCTGAGAAATAAGTTGCGACTTCCTCATTCGGAACGTAATCCGAAACCAGTTTTAATTTGTCGGAGAGGCCAAGCTCAGCGATCTGATCACGATAACTCCTCTCATCATCATAGAATTCACCGACGACAAGGAGTCTGACAGCGACACTTTTCAGGACTTCTTTCATCGCATCCAACAAGACATGAAGTCCCTTGTATTTGCGGATGTATCCGAAGAAGAGGACAACTTTTTCGTCCCTTCCAATTCCGAGCCTGTCTCTCGCTTCTTGCTTATCAACCTTGTTTCCAAAAATCTCGTAGACCGGATGCGGTACAAATCTATATCTGGGATTCCCGACCACGGAAAGCAAGTCTTTCTCCACTGACTTCGACTGGACAATAAAGAAGTCTGCAGCTTTGAACAGCCACGACGTAAGAGAGCGATCCAACGGGGTACGCTCGTGAGGAAGCACATTGTCACATATCAACAAAACTTTACACTCAGATTTCTTCTTCGCGACTCTCGCAATGGTGCCGAACGCCGGGGCGAAAAACGGCATCCAGTATTTGAAGATAAGAAGATCGGGACTCTTCTCGGCCGCTATCCTTCCGGTTTTGAACCATGTCAACGGGTTTATCGAGTCGACAATTTGCGGGGCAATGTAGTTGGCAGATTGCACTCCTTTCTCCTCTTGCGACTTCCCCGGGAATAGCAGCTTAGGGTACTGTCTCTTGAACGTTATTACGGACACATCATGGTTTTTCGAAAGATGATCGTAAAGAAGAGACACATAGTGGGTAATCCCGCCACGAAGTGGATAAGCGGTGCTGACGATGACGATTCTCATCTACCCCAGTTTGACCGAAGCCGGCTTCTTGAGTACATCAGCAACCGCATCCAGAACCTTCTCAGGAGGCAAATGGTCGAGACAGAAATAATCTTTATTGACGCACTTCGGCATAAAGAAACACTTGCATTCTTTGTCCGGCTCCACGATCTTTCCAAGCCCGTATAACTCAAACTCGTATCGATTGAAAATGTTGTTAATGAGAACAACCTTCTTCTTCAACCCTATGGCTATATGCATCCCCATCGTAACTCCGGTGACAACCAAATCCACCTGATCGACGAGATTGATGAACTGTCGCAAAGGGTAATAGCCCAGGTAGCTGGCACCGCTTTTCGCGGCTATCTTCTTGCTCCTTGAGTCTTCCTGCTCACCACCGAGAATAAGTACGCCGTATCCTTGCGAAACCAAAGTAGAAGCCACTTTAGCCCAATTGTCCTCTCTCCATAACCGGCTGGTCCATCTTCCACCGCATCCCGTGTTCAATCCAACAAGTGGACGCTTCAAACCCGACAAGTCCCATTTGTATCCGTCGGATTGGAAATTCGAAAGGACGTATTTTTCTCCGCCAAAGGTGAATCCACAAATCTCGAAAATCTCCTCGAGGTAGTTTTTCGTATTTGCCTTGTTCACATCGTCGAAGATTCCGGTGTGGTACTTCGCATAGGCAAGGTCGTCTATCGGCACCGTCTTCCCATCGCGCAGAGAGAAGCCTCTCTTGAGACGAGCCTTCACTCGATTTGTAAGAGCAGCTGCCTCGTAATCTTTATCCAGATTGAAAAGATAATCGAATTCAGTTTCTTCTATTTGGATGAGAGCCGGAACGTCCAGCTTCAATTTTCGGTCGACATCGTCGGGCAAGAAATCAGGTGTGTATGTTAGCCACCAGATTTCGGCCTGCGGATGCAGGCTTTTGATTTTACTGACAAGAGGTGTCGTACGAATTACATCGCCAAGTGCACCCAACTTTATTATCAGAAACCGTTCCTTGATCGGATCGTAGTAGTCACACTCACCACAGTGAACCCCGTAAAGCTTATTCGGCTTGCAGGGTATATGACCACGAAATTGCCTGCAATCAGTCTTTATAGTCTCTTTGTCTTCCGGAAATTTCATGTCAGTTGAATACTTTCTCCTTAATCACGTATTCTTCTTCAGGCCTTGTCCGCGTGATCATCTCGCCCAGGAGACCTATAGAGACAAACTGGATACCGACGATTATGAACAGAACTCCGACGATGAAAAGAGGACGGTTACTTATTGCCGTTTGGCCAACAAGTTTTTCTATCACAATTTCAAGATCAATTATGAACCCCGCCAGAAAAGTCACCAAACCCAGCACACCGAAGAAATGTAACGGTCGCTTGCTGTATCGTGTCGTGAACAAAACCGTAACCAGGTCGAGCAAGCCGTGCCAGAACCGACTGATTCCAAACTTCGTTTTTCCAAATTTCCTGGGATGGTGTGTTACCGGTATTTCAGTAACCTTATAGCCGGCCCAATGAGCGAGAACCGGCAGGAATCGATGCATTTCCCCATATACTTTCATATCCTGAATCACTTCGCGTTTGTATGCTTTCAGGCCGGAATTGAAATCTCTGAGCTTGATCCCGGTAAGCAATGACGTCGTGAAATTAAAAAGCTTTGAAGGAATCGTTTTTGAAATCGGGTCGTGCCTTTTTTTCTTCCAGCCATTCACCAGATCGTATCCGGTTTCCAATTTTTCTATGAGCCTTGGTATCTCATTTGGATCGTCCTGCAAATCTGCATCCATAGTTACGACTATTTTCCCAACCGCCTGACGAAAGCCGACCGACAATGCGGCCGACTTCCCATAATTTCGGCGAAAGCTGATAAATTTGTAACGGCGATTCTTTCGATGGATCTCGCGAAGGACTTTTAACGAGTTATCAGTAGAGCCATCATCGACAAATATGACCTCGTAAGCAGACCTCATCCTATCCAGAGCGTCGCGAATCGCGAGGGAGAGCGGCATAAGTGATTGCTCTTCATTATATAGCGGAATTACCACCGACACCTCGATTTTCTTCGGCGGCCTTTCGCGAAATTGTTTTTGATTTTCACCCACTTCTGGTTTCTGGTAACTGTCACTCATCGCATTGCCATTTTTATGAAAAAATACCGTGATGGGAATAAAGATGCAACGAAGCCAACAGGGTACATCTTTTTTTCCTCGCCCTATTCAACTTAGACTTCGGTGATTCCAAGAATAATCGTACCATGAAGTCAAAGGCTTTCGCCCTCATTAATATAGCAGAATTGAAACACCACAGTTCTATTCCTCAGATTGATAATTCAAGTCCACTGTGACAGGGCACACTGAACGACGCCCAAATTCTCCCGAAATTAGCATATAGCTTGATTTACGCTGAAAACGGTACTAAATTTAACTAGAAAACGCGGCAATAAAAGACTAAGCAAATTTTTGGTGTTATCTGGAACGATCTTTTTGAAGACTGTGCAATTCGCAAGACATTGACAAACCAAAAACAGACACTATGAATAAGTTGATCAAGTTGATTGGAATCTTCCTTTTACCGATTGCGGCGCTGATATTTGTCCTGTCATTCGTCAATCTGAAGACCAGCAAGAGGGGAAAGGAGTTCTTCATCAAAGAATTTGACGAACAGAACATATACGGATAAGAAGCCGTGATTCTACACGTGGCTTAGGGAAATCATGTTTGCGGGGAGGCTGACGCTCACGGGGGCGACCCTCTCTTCTTCAAGCCCTTTAGAAACACTACTTGTCTTTTTGTCTCTCCGAAACCCAGACTTCTATAAAAAGGAAGAGATTCGAGCCGTAGGAGATTTGTGCGGACTCTGATCTCCTCTTCTCCCTTCATCTTTGCCCATTCCTCGGCTTGCGAAACTAGCGAAGCGGCAATCCCCTTTCGACGGTAATCCTTGTCCACCACCAAGCCCGTGATCTCTGCAAATTCACCGGACTCGAGTATTTGCCTGATCTCAACCTGCAGCCAGCCCACGACCACCCCGTCTGTATCCGCCACATAAACAGCGCTGTTTGGCTCCAGAGAAATATTCTTGATCCTCAATTTGATATCTTCTTCGGAGGTCTCATAGCCGAGTTGATCACAGAGATTCCCAATCCGCCCGGCATCAACCTCAGTCGCAACCCTGATACTAAGGTTCATCCGATGAGCCCCTGGTAATGACGAAAGGACCGGTCGGTCCAAGATCCGACGCGTTGTGGGCACATTCACCGCTCTTCTCTGCTGCCGTGGTCGCCGGGCAAGCCGAAATTATACTGCGATTTATGTTGCTACTCTTTTTCAAATTGGTTCACATTCAAATATATCCAACGATGATGGATATGTCCACATGAGGAACCTGAAGCAGATGTGCCACAGGTTTATGAAAAGGCACGCGCTTTCCTTTCCTTGAAAGTACTTCATGCTGCCAGTAGAGATTCCTGCTTACCTCATGAGGGTCATCTTCTTCACCAGATGAACTCCGGAATCCGATTCAAAGCCGTAGAAGTACACTCCGCTTGAAACGGCATGGCCGCGAGAGTCAGTACCATTCCAAACAATCAAGTGCTGTCCGGGGGTCAACTCACCATTAAAACTCGAAGGCGTAACTACGATATTTGAAATGAAAACATTCTTGAATCCACCCATGGATTCGGTGCCAATCTTGATCGCGTTGCAATGGCTGCTAAAAGCACAATTGGTAATCGTAGTATCTTCATCGGGATATTGCGACGAGCTTTT
>JAKASW010000297.1 GCA_021818875.1 Bacteroidota bacterium | reverse complement strand
ATGATCACGTTCGGGAAGAAATCCGCTGAAACAGAATTGCAGAAGATTGTCAGGATGATTCAACCTGAGCACCTGCTTGTAGAGACCGATGCACCTTATCTGGCACCGACTCCGAACAGAGGAAAGATAAACGAGCCTGCCTTCGTTCCGCTTATCGCAGCCCAAATAGCAGAATTACAAAATCTCAACGATGAGGATGTCCGTCGAACAACTTCTTATAATGCTTATAAACTATTCGACATCGGAGAGAAACCGGTACCGAAGATCGCGTATGGAATTAAAGATTCTCTTTATCTTAACCTGACGCTTCGATGTGACTCCGACTGCTTATTTTGTGATCGGAAAGGCGAGGCGATGGTAAAAGGGCACAATCTTCATATCGAGAACGAACCTTCCGCAGACGATTTGCTCACTGAAATCGGTGATCCGAAAAGATTCAAAGAGATAGTCTTTTGCGGATACGGCGAGCCGACTACGAGGCTCGATGTCGTCCTGGAAGTTGCCAGGCGCGTCAAGGAAAAAGGCGGAAGAACAAGGCTGGACACGGATGGTCACGGCAGCATAATCAATCACAGGAATATCCTGCCGGAGTTGAGAGGTCTGATCGATGCTGTCTCGATAAGTCTGAATTCGATAGACCCTGGAGAGTACAAGAGACTAATGGGAGGCGCGAACGGCAACGGATGGGTCGCCATGATCGAGTTTTCAAAAGAAGCCGTCAAGTATATTCCGGAGGTTTATATGAGTGTTGTCGGAATGAATGGAGTGGATGTTGCTGCCACGAAGCAGTTCGTCGAAGACGAGGTCGGGGCGAAGTTCAGATACAGGCCGATGTTTTGAGATTGACAGGTGGCCGAAGGAATGAGTATATTTTGATTCATCCAAACATCATGGCACCCAGAGGAGGTTGAAATGCCACTAACTGATCAAAGTATTCAGAAGGCAGCGGCAATTGCAAAACGATATGGAGTTTCTAAACTCCTCTTATTTGGAAGCGTACTCGAAAATCTGGAAACCGCAAGGGATTTGGACTTACCTTGTGAAGGAATACGCGGTTGGAATCAATACAAACTTGCCGGCGAAATAGAAAACGAACTCTTGGTAAATGTGGACTTGGTTTCGATGGAAGATAGCAACAGTTTCACAGACCATAATAGAAAAGTTGGCCGGCTGATTTATGGGTAAAAATGATCTGGCGATTGAAATCGAGAATGAGATCAAGAACCTGGAAAGGCGTATATCTGCTATTCAAGAGGTTAGGAATTCCTTAAGGAGACTCCGAGCCTAACGACCGGGACAAAACCGCAATGGCAACTTACTTGGCCCAATTATACAACGGAGTAGAGAATGTCCCGAAGCGGATTTCTCGAAGCAACAGGACAGTGTTACCAACCGGTGAATACTGGCACATCGAGTTACTCAAACGACTCTGCGAGCCTCCTTATGCCCCTCTTCCAATGTTGTTCGATAAGTCTCACGAGGAGGAGTTCACAGCGCTAAGAAAATTCCGTCATGTCGTCCATCACGGCTACGCCTTTCAACTCGAATGGGAGAATATGAACGACGGCGTCGAGAGAATCGGAGAAACGTTTCGGTACTTTTTGACGAGAGTTAACGAATATGTTCAAAGGGCCAAGCACGAAGGGCATGAATAAGACGGAAGGCGTTAGTCTTCGTTCGTGAAGGAGATGCTGAGTTGCAAGAGAAGCAACCCTTGAAACTTTCCTGGTGGCGCCTGATGCGCCCTCACACATTGACTGCTGCCGTCATGCCGGTCTTGATCGGGACCGCCATGGCTTTCGTCGACGGCATAATAAACTTCGCTCTCTTCGCGGCAATGCTTGTCGCCTCCGTCCTAATCCAGTCTGCAGTGAATATGTTCAACGAGTATTTCGACTTCAGGCGGGGCCTCGATACCGCCGAGTCCGTCGGCATCGGCGGAGTCATCGTGAAGAAAGAGATTGAGGAACAGACGGTGTTGCGGACAGCGATAACGTTTTTCGCTATTTCAGTTTTGCTCGGTGTTTATATTTGCTTCGCCGCAAGCTGGTGGGTTGCAATCATCGGCTCCGTGAGCATGATCGTCGGATATTTTTACTCAGCGGGAAAACACCCGATCGCTTACACCCCATTTGGCGAACTTGCTGCCGGAATTTTCATGGGCCCGGTGATAGTATTGATCGCCTACTTTGTGCAGAGGGGGTCTTTAACTTTCGACGCGGTATTGATATCAGTCCCAATTTCCATCCTGGTCGCCGCGATTCTCATGGCAAACAACATTAGAGATGCCGAGCCCGATCGGACGAAAGGAAGGAAAACAATTGCAGTCTTGCGGGGAAAGGCGAAAGCGGTTTCTTGCCTCGCCTGGATGTTCGCATGTGCCATGTTGTGGACTGTCCTGCTCGTCGTGTTCCGAATTCTCTCACCGTGGGCACTGCTGGTTTTTCTGAGCCTTCCCAAAGCCGTGCAGTCAATCAGGCTTTTCAAGAGTGGAAACACACCCGCCGAAATGCTGCCGGCCATGAAAGCCGCCTCAGTGCTTCACACGCAATTCGGAGTGCTGTTTTCCCTCGGGTTGCTCGTCGGGAAATTCTAATTCAGGAAAGGCCAGTTGATGCCGAACGCGAACGAGTTATTGAGAGCAGGATAGATCGGCGTAAGGACGTAGTTTTCACCGGTCAGATTATAAATGGTTAGGAAGACAACCGCATCGCCGATCTTCGCCTGTAGGAAGAAATCGGTGCTCCCGTAAGGGCCCAGCACGTTCAGCTCCGCCGGATAGTATACCAAAGCCACGGGATAGAACTCGCTCCCCATGAATGAACTCATGTACTTACCTCTGACCCCAACCTTCACGTTCAGATGGCCGGTGAAAAGGATATCGTGGAAGTACAACTGACCGGAGATGAAGTATTTCGGCAAAGTAATTACACCATTCCCGTCTACCCGCTCGTAAACGTAGTTTAAGTTTCCCTGAGCTCCGAATTTCCAGATCGAAAGATTTACAGTAGCATCGAGCCCATAAATATCGCGCGTGTTCAGATTGACCACCGATATCGAAGGGTAAACAGGCTGGCCTGAATACTTTGTGCGAAAGTAAATCGGGTTGTCGATGAATCTCGCGTACGGTTTAACGAGAACGTCGAAAGACTCTCCAAACTTTGCAGTTGCCGTCACCTCCAGGAGCTTGTCACTTTCTGCCATCAGATCAGGATTTCCAGTAAAATCAGTTGTCTTGAAATACATCTCCGATAAATCGGGGACATGGCTCGACATGACGGCGCCGGCATCTATGCTGAAGTTGTCGGTTCCCAGACCGAACGATGCGCCCAACGCCGGATGGAATTTGCCGGATATCAAATCACCTCTGCCGAAAACGCCGGCCCTGATAAAATTCAGGAGATCGAACTCATCGTCACCATAAATTGAAAATCGTGTCCTCGAGGGAATGACGCAACCGCTGTTGTATGTCGTCACATCACGGGCAGCGGCTGCACCAAAATTCAATCTCGTAAATGCGACCATCTCGCTGCCGCGCAAGTTGCCTCCATATCTTTCGCTGACGTTCGTAAAGAAGTAAGGTGTGGACACATCTCCGTACTCGAAATTATAGTAATCATAGAATGCCGTCGCAGTGAAGAATGATGCGGAGTCAACCGGGTCGGCATGCGAATACGAGACTTGAGCGTGATGCTGCCAGTAAGTCAGGTTGGCGTATTGATTCCGTACCGGACTCAATCCCTGGTCGAATATCGTGATGTTGACGTTGTAAGGAAGGTCACCTCCCGTCATGCCTCCTTTGGTTCGGTAGTATAAGTCCGTGGCCGTAATCTGGTCTGTCGAATCGAAGCTGTACCGGTATGTGCCGCGGATGTTCCAGCCGCTGTAAACCGAATTGACAAATCTCCCGTCTGAAGTCTGATGTTCGAATCCGAGGTCTATGTTGGACTTGAATCCGATATTCTGAGAAAAGATGCCGTCTGTGATAAGATAATTGTACGGCCCTTCCACATGCCTCACTTGAGAAAATGGAACAGAGTCACTATAAAGGTAAGTCTGGAAGTTCACAAGGGCACCTGTTGCATTGTACTCATAAATCGGCGCACGGAGTCCATCCAGGAACTCCACATGGTGAGCAAGCTCCATTGGAAACTGGTAGAGGTTCAGAGTGGAAGTAGTGGGTTCATTGAGATCGACGCCATCCATCGTATACTTGACATGATCGCTTCCAAGTCCGTCGAAATAAAGTTCAGACGGATCACCGGGCTGACTCATGTCCGCGAGAAATGACCCGGGTATTTGCTGGAGCACCTGCCCGGAATACGTGTAGTCATTCCACGTAATCTCCGAGTCGGAAATAGTGTAAGAAGGCTCCCCCATTATTGAGCCTGCGTCAGCGACAGGAGGAACCAGGTGCCCGGCAGATGAACGCGAGGTATCAGGCCTCTCCGATTTGGCGGAGTCGGCATGAGGAAAAGCATACGATGCAGAAGACATTGCCGCAAAGAAAATGAATCCCGCGCTGCACAACAGGCAGCGAGCTGATAGGTTCATTTGTATAAGAGATATTTCTCTCTCATCTTCTCGAAACGTTTGGTGCCTGCCTGCCAGGACGCGATGATTTCCCCTGGTGTATCCTCTGCAGTGATCATCTTTCTAACCGTAGTTGTTCCGGCTAGCAGATCGAAGTACTCATCACGAAACTTGAACTTTTCAGGATAGAGCTTGTGGAGCGCCCAGACCACAGTGACGCCCCACTCAACCGGCCTAAAAATGTTCCTGTCGGTCACGTTCATCATGATACCATGGCACAGCTTACCGGTGTATTTCGGCTCACTTGCACCGGGGAGCGGCCGGGGCGTAAATGAGGTCGGCTTAAACTCGACGCCCGGTACATGCTGCTTTTCAAGAAGAGCCACCAACTGATTTGAGTTTATATACGGTGAACCGATCTTTTCGAAGGGATGATTTGTCCCGCGGCCTTCTGTCGTATTCGTGGCCTCGATCAGCACCATGCCCGGATAAAGCTCCACAGCATTCATGTCACGAAGGTTCGGCGACGGCGTGACCCATTTCAAGCCGGTCTGGTCATACC
>JAKASW010000296.1 GCA_021818875.1 Bacteroidota bacterium | reverse complement strand
CTCTCGACACCGATCCCATAGCTTCCCATGACGATCGGTTTCTCATTGCCACTATCATCAAGATAATTCGCATTCAACGCAACTGAGTACTTTGTTCCTAACTTGAAAATGTGCCCAATTTCAATTGCGTTTACAATTCGCAGATTCTTGCCGCAGGTCGGACACGGTTCACCGGCTTCGACTGTTCGAAGGTCGAAGTATCCATCGATCTTCACATCGCGCTTGAAGTCGATATGCGTGATGTGGTAATCGTCCTTGTTCGCGCCGCTGATCAACTCGTTGGCATTTTCGAGTCGTTTGTCGGCAATGATCTTAAACTTCTTGAGACCTATCGGTCCGATTGAACCAGCGTTTGCGCCAGTGTGCCTGGATAGTTCATCAGGCGCCATCGCCAATGCGGATTTCCCGAGTGCCGTACTCAGCTTGGCTTCATTCAACCGGTCATTGCCGGACATCAACACAAGGACCGGCTCGCCATCAGCATTGTAGACCAATGACTTAGCAAGCCGTTCGGTCGAGATATGCAAAAAATCAGCGAGCTGATCGATGGTTTTGATGTTCGGCGTATAGATTTCTTCCGGCAACTTTGAGTCTTCGACGCGTCCAAGCGGCATGGCTGCACTCGTCGCAACCTCGAGATTTGTAGCGTACCCGCAGTTGTCGCAAAGAGCACAGGTGTCTTCGCCATCCGAGGATTCAACCATGAACTCCTGTGAACCGGTTCCGCCCATCGCGCCGCTGTATGCGCCTACGATGAAAAACTTGAGACCGCTCCTCGAATAAATCTTCTTGTACGCTTCCCGATGCGCACCGTAGCTCTTATCGAGTTCATCGAAATTTCTGTCGAACGTATAAGAGTCTTTCATGAAGAACTGCCGTCCGCGGATCACTCCGGACCTCGGCCGTGGCTCATTACGGAACTTTGTCTGGATTTGATACCATATCTGCGGCAGATCACGATAAGACCTGATATGGTCTTTCGCGATTGTGGTGAAGACCTCTTCATGTGTAGGTGCCAGAACAAATGGTCGATTCTTCAAGTGGAAGAGCGTGTCGCCGAAAGACTCAACTCTGCCGGTCTGTTCCCATATTTCAATTGGATTGAGCGCGGGCAATTGGAACTCCTGCGCTCCGATGGCATCCATCTCGTCGCGGATTATTTCCATGACTTTCTTCATCACCCGCCAGCCGAGCGGCAGCCATGAATAGACCCCGGCCGCGAGAGGTCGTATCATTCCAGATCTCACCATCAGACGATGACTCGCCATGGTTGCATCGGCCGGATTCTCTTTCAGGGTAGGGATAAAGTAAGTACTAAGTCTCATGTCAGCGATCAGCTCTCTGCGTTCAGCATTTAGAATTTAAAATTCAAGATTTGTGCCCCCGGCGTGACTCGAACACGCGACACAGAGTTTAGGAAACTCTTGCTCTATCCAAACTGAGCTACGGGGGCGAAGTTCGATTACAATTTATTCGGTTGGCAGAAGTTTTCCAATTGACCTTCCCTTGTTTCTTCTTCCACTCGCCGATAAATTGTTGCGAAAAGTTTTCCGGAATGTCAGGCGGGCCAATCATGAATTACAGACGATTGAACAGTTATGTTGCTGCAGCAATTTTTCTCCTCACTTTCTTAATGTACGCGCTAACCACACAGTCCTCAGTGGCATTCTGGGATGCCGGCGAACTCGCGGCCACAGCTGTCGCACTTGAGGTTCCACATCCTCCAGGTCCGCCCCTCTTTCTAATCCTCGGTCGTCTTGCGATGATCGCGCCAATTTTCTCAGACCCGGGATTCAAGATAAACCTTCTCTCCGGCCTATCGAGTGCGCTCACGATCATGCTCATGTACCTGATCGGAGTCAGGATCATTTCCAGGTGGCGCGGATTCCCTCAAGATTCACTCAACGCGATTGTCGTTTTTGCTTCGTCAGCCATCGGCTCCCTTACATATTCCGTGACCGACACCTTCTGGTTCAATGCCGTAGAGTCTGAAGTCTTTGCAATGAGCATGTTTTTTCTTTCATGCGTCGTCTGGCTCGCAATGGTCTGGTATGAAAAGGCCGACGAACCGAGGAGTGAAAGATATCTGCTGTTGATCGCGTATCTGATGGGACTATCGATCGGAGTGCACCAGCTAAGTCTCCTCGCGTACTTTACTGTCGCACTTCTGGTTTACTTCAAGTACTATGAATTTCAACTGAAAAGGTTCCTCTACTTCATCGCTATCACTTTAGCCTCCTTCGCCGTAATCTTCCCGGTTATCGTGGAATGGTTGCCGAACCTTCTCAACGGGACGTTATCTGCGGGGCCTATAAATCTTACCGACAGCGGTTTTCTAAAAGTAGTCGTGTTCGCCGTGCTTGGTGCGGCTATATATGGAGTCTACAGGTCACAGAAAGAAAAACGGAAGATCCTCAGCATGTCGCTAACTGCAGCATTGTTAATCATTCTCGGTTATTCCACATACGCGTTAATAATATTCCGCGCAAACTCTCACCCGCCGATCAACGAAAACAATCCGGGAACGCTGCCTCGTCTCGTCGCATATTTGAACCGCTCGCAATATGGTCAGCAGCCCCCCATCATGAAGAGACGATGGGACACATCCGATCCGGTACATATAAAGAATTACCAGAAGTACTCATCGGATTGGGACTTCTTCTGGAATTATCAATTGAACAGGATGTTCCTTCGGTATCTCGGGTTCAACTTCATCGGGCGGTCAGGCGACATACAGGATGCTCCTGCTGCATTTATAAACCCTCCACAAAACTGGTTTGACGGCAACCATGGTTATCCCGCACGCTATTTCGGAATTCCATTCATGCTCGCGCTCTTCGGACTGTGGTACCATTTCAGGAAGGACTGGAAATTCGGGCTGGCATTCTTAACGCTTTTCGTCATGATGGGATTCGCGCTTGTCATGTACTTCAACATGTTCGAGCCTCAGCCGCGAGAAAGAGACTATTTCTTTGTCGGCGCATTCTTCGGGTTCGCGCTGTGGATAGGGATCGGTGTATCCGGTATTATCGGTATCTTGATGGAAAAGGCCAAGCAGCCAAAAGCGAAAATGTACACTGCAATCGGATTAACGGTCCTCTTCTTTTTGATTTCTCCATTCAACATGTTCGCTGAGAATCGATTGACTCATGACAGAGGAGGCAACTACATCCCGTGGGATTACTCGTACAACATTCTCCAATCGTGCAAGAAGAACTCCATTCTTTTTACGAACGGTGACAATGACACTTTCCCACTATGGTACTTGCAGGAAGTCGCAGGTGTTCGAACCGACATCCGAATTGTGAATCTAAGCCTGGCCAATACAGACTGGTACTTACTTCAATTGAAAAACGAGACTCCGCACGGCACCGAAAAAGTTCCAATGAGTTATTCCGACGACGAGATAACGAGACTCTCGCCTATCCAGTGGAGACAGACAACCGAAAAACTCCTGGTGAGCAAAGAAGATTACAACGCTTACGGTGTAACCGACACTTCGGCGACAAATATGGGATACATCGAATACACGATTAATCCAACGTTGTCCTTCGGTGACGTCCAGGCTATAAGGGTTCAGGATCTCGTCATACAAAATATAATCCAGACCAACAAATGGCGTCGCCCGGTTTACTTTTCGGTGACTGTCGCACCGAGTAACTTCATTGGTTTGGCTCCCTACCTTCAAATGCAAGGCATGGCGCTCGAGGTGATGCCTTATTTGGAGAGAGACGAACAGGGTCAGTATCCGATAAACGCCGACATCATGCGTGAGTGCTTGACGGATTCGCTGAAAGGATATTACCGGGAACAGAAGTACGGTTTCCGATTCACGAACCTGAACAACGCCAACCTTTATTTTGATGACAACGCAAGGAACCTGACGCTCAATTATAGAAGTGCGTTCATGAGGCTGGCATCATACTACCTGCAGAACAGCAGAAGCTCCGACGCCATCGCCACTTTGGATTCAATGGAATCGAGAGTACCGATTGCTACTGTGCCACTAGATTACAGGGTAACCTGGGACATCGCCAGAATGTACGTTGCCGCCGGCGCGGAGGTGAAGTTCAGGAAATATGCGGACATAGTTGAAAAGGGTGCGCTCAAAGCGATCCAGCGGGACCCTACGGACGTCCGTTCAGCATACAACCCGTACAGCATTCTCCTTGATCTGTACTCGACTGAAAACGATTACGGCAAACAGATAAGCCTGCTCAGTAAATTGCTTGCCATGTACCCAAACGAAAAGGCCATCGAGATGAGGATCGAGCAGCTCAGGTCACTTCAAAAAGCTCAGGCAAACGTCCGATCCGATTCAACCATTAAATAGATGGATGAAGACAATACGTCTGAACTCAAATCGCCCTTCGGTGGTCCGGACGGACGAGGGAGAGCTTTTCGCGATATGAGGTGAGTGTCATGTCAAGTTCAGAAATTTTCGTGGGTAACACGATTTGGCCAGGATTATTCTTGCGAGGCATGTGAGATACGAACGAGCGGGTTTGATAGGTCAGTTTTCTTATATTATGGACATGAAAACCACAGAACAAAGAGCTGCACCTGCACATAGAGAATCTACAAAATCTCATTGGGACAACTTCTGGTCGGAGAAGAAAGAGGTTCATGAAGTATACTCTAATGAAGACCGTGTACTTCGGAACGTTTCGAAAATCATAGACCTGCGGGGAAAGAGAGTCCTCGAAGTCGGTGCGGGGACCGGCCGGGACAGCTTCGGTATGGTGGCACGCGGGGCGTCCGTGTTCATGCTCGACTACTCGATGAACTCGCTCTACATCATAAAGAAATTGGCGGTCGAAGAGAAAGTTGAGGTAAACCCCATCGGCGGGAATGCTTTCGCTCTTCCCTTCCCGGATGGTTCTTTCGATCTCGTTTTCCATCAGGGACTGCTCGAGCACTTCCGTGAGAAGCAAGCAACAGAGTTGCTCCGTGAGAATATCAGGATACTGAAACGCGGCGGCCTGCTTCTTGTCGAACCAGTCGCGGCCCCTACCGCCGCTGGTCCAGGTGCGCTTGAGCGATTCGGCCGACAGGCGCTCCACTTCCGCGCAGCCCTCGGCGTTGCCATCGTGGCGCCACA
>JAKASW010000295.1 GCA_021818875.1 Bacteroidota bacterium | reverse complement strand
AGATACGTTGCGACCATTCCCAGTGTAACAATTATGGGGAGCCACGGTATCGCCGCCATCAATATTCCGAACCGTGCCATAAGGCCGATGATGATAATATCGGCGAAAGAGCTCGTCAACAGCCAGCGGCTGGGCATCGAACGCCAGAAATGCTCCCTCTCCCGCACAAGATAGATCGTTCCCTGGCCGCTCAAGACGAGCATCACGAAGTTCAAGGTTTGGAGTCCGCCGGTTGACAGATGCCATAAAAATGCACCGGTCATAAAAACCGCGAACGATAGAATGAGTACGAGAGCCCCCAAAGCAATCGAAGCCGCCAGGATCGACCGGATATTCCAGCGGTCCGGCATTGACGACGCCACGACGCTGTCCGTTGCAATCGACATGGTGGCGAAGTCATTTGCAAACATCATCAGCACTATTAAAAGCGGAGTCACTACGAAGGCATGAGCAAAGATAAAACCCAGACTGAGGAACAGGACTACGTTTATGGTCTTTATGATTTTGTTCAAAGTGTAAGTCAGCATTCGTTGGTAAATGCATCGACTCTCCTCGACGGCCGCGACAATGTTGCCGAGCCCGGGCTCTGTAAGCACAATGCTCGCTGCCGCCTTTGCGACATCGGTGGCGTTTGAAACCGCAATTCCAACCTGCGCCTGCTTCAGGGCGGGTGCATCGTTGACTCCGTCGCCTGTCATGCCGGCAGTGTGACCACGCTTCTGCAGAAGTTGCACGAGTCTGAACTTATGCTCCGGCAGCACTTCGGCAAAAACATCGCAGTCGTGCAGACCATCGCCCGAATCGGCTTGTAATCGATCAGAATGACAGGCTCGCTTCCCGATTCCGACTTGTGCGGCGACGGCTCTGGCTGTTTCGAGTCCGTCACCGGTGACCATAACGACCCGAATTCCCAAATCCATCAACTGTACGTGCTTCCCCCGGTTTGAGTGCAACTTCAAGCCAAAGGCAGAATCCTTAAGTAACAAATTGCACTAATCTCGCTTGCCTTGAGCGACGCTCTTCGCAATTCTAAATTTGTGACTCCCCGAAAAAAAGTCAAGCGTCTTGAAGGGTAGGGGTGTATGGGCTCAGACACTATGTTTAAAAGTCGAAAGCCGTGGGTTTGGTTTGTAGATTTGATAGACAGTTCATGAAAAGCAATAACAAATCCGAAGGAGACATTCGATGCAGAAGTAAAGTAAGCAACTGGACTTTACAGGTCAGCCAGTTTACGTTGGAATCGACGTACGAAAGAAAAGCTGGGCAGTAAGTATAATGACGAAAGATTTCGAGCATAGAACGTTCACCCAATCGCGGGAATATTCGGGATACTTCACAAACCTTTACAATCAACTAACCTTATAGAGTTGCGGTTCTCCGGTGTCAGGCACATAACGAAAAACGTCAAGCAACGGGACAGAAAGGATCAGAGGCAAAGATGGGCAGTTGCTGCAGTGATAGAAGTTGAGAAGAAGTTCACTGGGATAAAATGATTTGCTTCACTGGACTTACTTGACGATGCCTTAGAGACCATGACACATTCTCGTCAGCAAGCTGCTTAAAACATTTTGAAATGAAAACTTTCAGAAAACTATCGCGACAATTCTTAACTATGAATGGAGGTACTCTAGAGAAATAGACAAGGATATTCTGTCCTTGCTTCTTGAGAATTCGGATGACATTAAGGTGGAAGGGAGACTTCCGATCGAGAGAATGTTGATTCTTCAAATTATGAGGACACTAAAAAATATAGAGAAGCGTTTAGCGAATGAAAAGAAGTAAAATTGTTGCTACAGCAATTATTACACTTAAGACAATCAACACAAAAGCAAGTTTGTCTGCTGATCGAGCATTGTTGTTTATAGCACCAATAAGTTTGAAGGTGATCTTTCTTGTTGGCAACATCGTTCTGTAGATTGGAATCTCCTTTGATTGTTGAGATACTACAATTGATTTTCCGAGATCAGCATTTGAGTCAACGAGACGCTTCTCAAAAACAGGTAATTTGACTTACCCTAATCTTGCAGCAACTTCCCGCAGGAAATTCCTGAATGTGCCGGAATCAGAAGAAAGATTTTTGGGAAAGCCTGGACACACTTTATGGCTTCCGACAGCCAAGGAGTTTCAGTGTTCGGGCTTTCCCCTTTTTGTCCCTCCGAAGCAATCCCCATCAGTATCATGGTACAACAAAGTTCAGTGATTTTCAGAAGAGTCTGGGGGTGCGCAAGTGTTGCAGGAAGATATCTTCAACTTCTTGCGATTTTGTGGGCCCTGAGGGACTTGAACCCCCGACCCGCTGATTATGAGTCAGCGTGAGGGCATTCTAACCATGATGGTATAGGCGGGAAACGGCGATTTTGTTTAGTGTTCACCGTTTCCTAGATACTGAGCGATAGGTGCCGATACCGAAATCTCCAAGCGTATCGCCATATAATCGCCATGGAAAATCTCCTAAAAGAACTCGCGACTCCAGTCGCTCAGCCTCGTAACACAAACAATATATGTTCCCTGAATGAAAAAGAAAAGATGAACAGTGCGTTAACCTGCCTGACGCCTCTATCGAAGTTAGCCAACTCGGATGCCAATCAGCTGAACAGCTGTAATTGCGCGAAAGAAAATTGCTCACCACGCGTCAACGGCGGAGTGGTTGGTAACGTTTGGGACCATATCTTGCTTTGGCTGGTCGTAATCGATTGCTCCGAATCCGTTGTTGAGAAGATGGCGTACGCCTGATTCCGTTAGCGGCGTTCCCTTCTTCCAGGATCTGCCTGTATCATCCTCTCCTGCAGGCGCTTGAGATCAGCTGGGACTGAATACGCCAAGTACCATACGTATTCGTAAAGATCCCGTGCCTTAGGCCGCGCATATCTCCAACTTCTGCAAAGGCGTGAATTTACCTGCCTCTTATGCCCTTCGGGACATCATCGAGGAACCGCTCGGTTGTGTCGTCTTACGTCCATTCAGCCTTGAGTGTTGTTCCTTTGAAGATGCGTCTTAGTGCGGACAACAGCAACCGGTTCAGCTCCCGGGCGCTTTCGTCTTCCAACGTGGTCCTGTTTTGAACCCGGTATCGGTTCTGAGAATTGCGTTGACACTAACGATCTCCGTCAAGAGCGGTTCTACCCTCTTCGGTTCATCGGCGGTAATCTCCGCAACGAGCACGTGCTTCATTCCTTCCATGCCCGACTTCCCTGTCTATGTCCGTTACTGCTTGTCCGACAATACTACTAACCAGCCTCTCATCCCGCATCAACCGATTCGCAGTAGCGAACGGAGGAGGCTCAGTCATTCGACGACCGGGAAAGGGCCTACCTCGTTTACTTTAGCAAAACCATCCGCATCGTCTTGGCAAAGCCCTCCGTGCTGAGCCGGTAAAAGTACACGCCGCTCGGAAGGTCCGAGCCGTTGAATGAAACTCTGTGTGCTCCCGCCGATTGCACAGCGTCCACAAGTGTGCTCACTTGCCTCCCTAATATGTCATAAACTTTCAAGCTGACACGACTGGGCGCTGCGAGCTGGTAGCTGATAAGGGTCGTCGGGTTGAACGGATTAGGAAAATTCTGCTCAAGAGTAAATCCAGCAGGTATCGTGCCATGACTCACGATGGCCGTTGCCGTGTTAGATTCGCCCACAAATGCGACCGCGGAATAGGCTTGGGATGTTGTGAAAGATGCACTGCTGCCTGTCACTGAAACATTCGAAATTGTGTCCCAGCCGGAACCATTCCACCCCATCAGGCCTGTGATGCGCCAATGGTGGTACACCGAATCTGCCATTAGACTGTCCCAGTAAAGGTGACATGGCATGCTCTTGTAGAACTGCATCATGTTGCCGCTCCCCATTCCTGAGTAACTCATCAAATTGAAGTTCATCGAATCTTTTCCTATCTGAATGCGATACCACCCGATGAATGTGGAGTCGTGCGCCACGAGCAGGCTATCCATCGGCATCTCGTCGATGCGGCAGTAAATGGAGTCGGGCATATTCATCATCATCCCGGACATGGAGCCCGGAGGAAACATGACGGTCGATGCCGAATCGTTCCAGCATCTCACGACTGTGGTGTCAGTCGAGTTTCGCTGAACCCAGTTGCTGTAGTTCATTTGTGCGAAGGCGGATAGCGGAAGAATTAAGAGTACGACCGCTAACACACCCAGATTATTTCTCCTGCGACAGGTTCTATATGAATGTTTCATTTGACTCTTCTCCTGATTTTTATTTCGAATTCGAATCGTGATCGGGAACCCTGTCTTTCGTAATGAAAGAGACGCCGGTCATCAGCCGGATGCCGCCACGTTCCGCGAATCTCTATGTAAACGCTCAAGCATCATGCCGACATCAAGAAAGACGAAACCAGCGAATTCGAACGAATAGGGGGAAATTTGGAGACTTGATCTTTGCATTTGCGGGGTAGTTTTTTAGGATTTGAGGCGTTTCGGGACAACGCGGCCGCCGACTGATTGAATCGAATAAAATTGTCTGAACTGCGGAGGAAAACCGAACACCGTGCGGTCGGGCTGCGCCGCGCCAGGTTGTAAAGACTGACGCGGCACAACCACAATTAAGTGGATCGGATTAGAATAAATACTCCAGTTTAACCGCCGTAACATCGAAGTCAGACGCTGAAATAGAACTTGGGTTCGGTGCTTCAGCTACAAGGTATCCCCCGTACTGTGCAGCACCGATGTTATATGTCGAGAAAAAGGTTCTCTCGAGTTTCAGATTGACGTTCTCCCAGGGGAAACATCCTATCCCGACCACAGCTCCGCTTACATTCATGTCCTTGAGCTGGCTCGATGTCTGATAGAGATATTTCACGTAGGTGCCAATCATGCTGTTGTAATAGTAATCTGCCTTCACTCCGAAGCCCTGTCTCGATACGGCGATCCCATCGCCTGGAAGACCTGTGAAGCCGTCCACACCGTAGAAGGCGCCATCCCGCTGAGACTGGAGAAGTCCGAAGATCTCGACGAGGTTATTGTTGCCGATGTACTGGGCCTGGAAGTCTAATCCCAAATTGTAGTAGTTGTCGATATAATCCGGATTTACAAGCACGGTTGCTGGAGTTGCGGTCATATTGAGTCTCCCGAAATAACCGAAGCCTCCGATCTCCGTGTAAGTATTCTTACCGATTGGAGGAAG
>JAKASW010000294.1 GCA_021818875.1 Bacteroidota bacterium | reverse complement strand
AACACCATATACTTTTACATTTAACAAATCAAATGTTTTTTCATCAAATGCAATAAATACAAGTTTTGTTTTTAGTGGTTCCTTTGCTTCACAAATATCTGGCCAGAATGAGGAACAGTGTTTGGGCCGTTGAAGAGGACTATCTTTCCAGCGTACTCTGTAGTCTCAAGTATTTGGCGAAGGTACTCCTGGGTCCTCCTCGATTCCGTGAATATTACCGCCTTGCGTTTGCCTCCTTTTGACTCTGTCTCTGCGAACCCTTTAGAGAGGGCGATTCTTAGAACTTCTCCTTTCGAGTTTTTCTTAATGGAATCCGCAAGTGCATGAAACTCCCTCAGCGCTTTTAGTTCGGCTTGCATTGTCTTAAGGTCTTCTGCCGAATATTGCTTCCGGGCTTCTTCGGGAACATCTTCCTCATATTCATCGGCGTAGTCGACAAACTCTTCGAAGTTGTCTTCCACTGTATCCTCCAAATTGCTTGCGGTGTCAGCATGTTCAGCGATGGTTTGTTCCAATTTATTCGCTAGAGCTTCCAGTGTGCCAGATATAGCGTAGGTTGAAGATGCGAGCAACTTTCTTAGGATAAGTGTCATCAGCTTGCGCTGGCTTGCGTGGAGAGCATATAGGTTCGGACTTTGCAAATAGGCGCTGACTAAATCGTACAGCCGCCGCTCTTCCTCACTTGGTATGAATTCCTGAGTGATAGGTATGCGATTGGTGAACTTCACATATTCCAGGACTTGCTTCCTGAGAGTGCGCTGGCAAATTGGTTTCAGGCGGAGTTTCAGCTCCTGGAAGCTGTCTTGGAAATCATCTCTTATTCCGAATGCCGCCTTGTTGATTTCAGAAATCGGCTCGCGATTGCTGCGGCCGTTTATCTTACTGTATTGCTCCTTGAAGCTCTTAAGGTCTCCAAAGGTATAGTCATCAATGATGCTTACGAGTATGTAGAGTTCAAGAAGCGAGTTCTGTAGAGGCGTAGCTGTCAGTAAGATCTTCGGGGCATGACTGAGTGCAAGCTTGATGGCATTGCTGATCTTGTTTGTAGGCTTATAGACATTTCGAAGCCGGTGGGCTTCGTCTATGACGACTAGATCCCACTGAATATGTTTCAGATATGCATCCTTAGCTCTGGCAAAGTGGTACGAGCAAATTACGATGTCCTCGCGGTCGAACGGATTGAGGTTGGCGGCAGCGATTGCTTGATTGAACGATTTTGTTTCAAGGATCGTGGACGGGAGGAAGAATTTGTCGAGGAGTTCCTGGTTCCATTGCTTCCTCAAATTCGCCGGAACAATGATGAGGAGTCTCCTCTTGCGTTCTGCCCATTTCTGTGAAATAACAATTCCAGCCTCTATAGTTTTTCCGAGCCCTACCTCGTCCGCCAGAATGGCACCCCTGGAGAGGGGTGACCTGAAGGCAAACAGAGCCGCGTCAACCTGATGAGGGTTCAGATCGACCTGGGCGTCTGCCAAGGATCGAGTCAATTTCTCAACTGAGTCTGAAGGCGAACGTTTTGTTAATTCGTAAGCGAAGTATCTAGCGTGATAGTCTGTCACCCACCGCCATCGGGATTTTCGGTATGGGATGAAGCCCATTTCCCATACAAGACCTTAATCCAAAGCGCACTTTGGACAAATTTACTCCGAAATAGAGTTTTCCGAAATCGCGACGGTCTGCCCTTCCATGAACTGTGTTCAGCCCGTCTGAAGTTACTGTTGGGTAAAATTTACACGATAATGCGAGGAATAACAAACATTCGGGAGAATGTTAAGACCACAGATTTCAAATATCTGCTGGACAGTGCAGATGGAAGCTGCATTGGGCCAATGTCTCCCCCCACGGAGGGTGGACGAGCGGCTACGTGCCTCCTTAGTTGGAGCGAAGCCGCTTTTCGTATAGCTTTATTTCATGAAATCTATCAGCGTAAATCTGGAGTGGCAGCAAATCACAAATGAAAACTCAGAGGACTGGCAATCCACATTTTGCCTGTATATGTACTATTTCAGATCGGAGCCTTACCTGATAGGAGAAACCCACAGCAACGATGTCAATGTGAGAAAGCGGTACTGGGAGCATGAGAATAGGGACGGCACGAATAAATGGATTAGAGAAGATATTCTCTGCAAGTACCACACGACTGCCGAGTTCGGGATCAAAGTGGGCGTTCCAGTCTATGGTGACTCAGATAGGAGAGTATGTGATAAAAAATTGATCGAGGAGATGGAATGGATTCTATTTGGTACCGAACTCGACCGCGGATTCTGAAGAGCGAACATAAGAAATACCAAATCATTCACTGCTACTCGGGATGTAAACATTAGGATCACTAATGTATTGGATTACTCTCCCCTTAGTCCGACGTATAACTTTGAACTCCGCGAGGGAATCTATACGAAGAAGTGAATGATGGAATTCGCCGCCAAGATTCGTGAGATCTGTTGGGGCCGCGACGTGGGAAAGGATCTTGAACGCGAATGGAATGGGTTCTCTTGGCTAGGGATCACTTCTTTTATTTGAGTCCAAGAAACTGTCTGTGGTTCTGCAGTTTCCACAAGACAGCCGGATGTCTCTCAAGTTGTTTCGCCTGTTCCTGGTCAGCAAACAGCAAGCCAGGTTCGTAGACTCCTTTGTCGAGGAAGTGGTCCATGAATTGGCGTTCGTCGTCATTGTAATCCAGCAGCCTGATCAGGAACTGCTTCACTGCTATTTTCATCGGCTCCAAATCGATCGTGTTCCCGGCCCTGAGCATAGGGGCCAGTTGTTCGCCAACCGTTTGTTGGTCAATTCTGTCGATTGTCCTAAAATCCTTTCGTCTCCAATCGTCATCACATGTGATTCCGAAGAGAACGACATTCTTTCTCAAGCTGGGAAAGTTCAACTGAAAACCTGATTCGGATAGCCTGAACACGTCATAGAGGTCCCTTGGAGCAGATCGGTCCAGCAGGGCCTTTATCTTTCCGGCAAAGAGTTCTTCAAATGAAACGATCTGGGATTCAAATATGAAATCTTCGTCCAAAGGATAGGGGGATCGCGGTTGGACGCCAAAGACCGGGACCCTCATCAAGTAATTGAGATCCAGCTCAAGTGAAAATGATCCGCCAAAGGCGCTCGGTGCCTGGAGCCTCCATTTTCCGCCAGCGTGATCGGACGGAAGGTTCTTCACCGCAATCCCTCGCGACTCGATGAGTTTCTTCATCTCCTGTTCGAGGTTAGGGCGTTCGTCGATCATGGTCCGCCGATCGGGACTGCCTATGTAGTTCAAATCTATGTCGACTGACAATCGCGGAAGTTCAAAGAAGAAGAGGTTTATAGCTGTGCCTCCCTTCAGCGCATAGGCCTTACCCAGCCTTGGGTGACGATTTAATTCACGCAGAAGATCGAGAAGGGCCATTTGTTTTTGAAGGCTTTCTGTCGGAAAGCCCGTCCGCGAGGCGAGCTGTTCGAGATACTGTCTCGAGAAGCTCAACGCTCCTCCCACTTGCGATTGTCGACATCTTCCGGCACGATCAGATTCCAACGACGCTTCAGCACTCCCCCTTTGCGCGAACGATCCCAGTATAGTGGTTGTGTCGGCTTGCTTTGTTCTATTAGATTCAGCGCTGGTTCATCGATCTGAAATTGATGGCGGTGCTGTTCCAGGAAATAGCCGACGCGCGCGAACAGGCTCTTTTGAGCGCGGAGCTCCAGGTATTCGAGTATATGATCGGGCCGGAGAAACGGCATCTTCTCGAGCGACTGGTACATTTCTTCGAAGCCACCGCAGAGCTGAGGGCGCTCAAGTGCATCAACCAGGGTGCGCTCATTGTCGGTTATAACGACTTTGACGCCAAGACGTTCACGCTTCTCGGTACAGAACAGTGTCGACGATTTTCTTTGAAGTTCCTGCGGGACCAGAACGCATCGAAAGTGATCTTTCCTAAACATCAACGCGGGATGGGGTCGGCTTGAGTAATAATAGTAGGTGTTGAACATACTGTGGCCGTATCCGAGAAGTTCGAGCGCAGTGTGAAAGGCCAGAACAGCATCGTCTGCCAGTTTCGCAGCGAGCTGATATTGATCTACTGGCGTCGATTGTGAGGAGCTGCCGGGGCGCACGGCATAGTAAAGACCGGTTTTCACCGCTCCTACCCTGCCCATCCTCTTGTTGTGCAGGATTATGTCTGACAGTTTCCTTGTGCCTTCAGGAAACCCGAGAAATTTCCGGAGCTCCTCCCAACTGAAGACGGGATGGTTTTCGAGGAACGCGGGTATGTTGTTGTCTTTAGTTGCCATGATTCCCTTGTTATCGCGGTTTCCTTCGAGATTTCAACGGTTTTGGCAAGTCGGACTTGCCAAAAATCCTGATTTCTCGCACAATTATACGAGATTCAGCGAATATTAGCAAGCACCTGGGCGCTGGGAGTTAAAATGGGGGACCGGCAACCGTCGACTGCAACTGGAAGCTGAGGGAGCTGAGGCGGCTCAACTCCCGGAATTCTTTCTTGGTTTGAGCGTGAAGAAGCTTCTGAATATCCTAAAAACCAGGTAGGCCAGAAACCCCAGCGACGACATAAGAATATAGAACTCCTTGTTGGATGCACCGATGGAGAGGATCTTGGAGAGCGAGAAGATGGCAAGACCAAGTGCATACAGCGGACCCATGTTGAAGTAGTCTCGGTCGTTAGCCGAATAAACGATCTCACGAATATCGGCGCTGTTCAAGAATCCCTTCGTCGCCGCGGTGTGAAGGAATGATTTTATTTGAAACGGGTTACCCTGGCCTGCCTTTGAGATTTGATTGCGGAACAGGTGTCGGTCAACCGTTCTGATTTTATACTGCTCCGCGAAATAGTCGATCAGTACGGCAACCTCATCAGAGGAAAGTGGATGGAGAGGAACCGGAGCTAATGAATCGAAGATCTTCTTCAGGATTGGTTGTTGCTTGACGGATTGAGACGCACCGCAGATGACTCCGACTTCAAGAAGTCTCTCCAAAAAGCCTCTGTGAGAGGGGGTTACTGTGTGGAGGTTGTCGATGAAGAGAATATGCTTTTTACCAGACATGGATATTGACTTGACAATTGCATCTGCCAGTTCATTTTCTTTCATCGCATGGACTGTTTTAAGCTGGTCAAGTCTCAGAAGTTCAGAGGAAAGGTGGTTGATGAACTTACTCAGC
>JAKASW010000293.1 GCA_021818875.1 Bacteroidota bacterium | reverse complement strand
AACCCTGGAGGTGAACTGATCGATCTTGACAGTCTGAAGATACCCGACAGGAATTCGAGGGTGGTGAAAAACAAGTCTTTCAGGATTTTCGGGTACCAGGGAGATGTTATTGAAACGTCCAGAGGGTGCACTTTCACCTGTAATTACTGCACGATAACTAAGATGTACGGCAGGAGCTATAGGAGGTTCAGACTGGACCGCGTCTTGGAAGATATTAAGGATGCAAGGGATCATGGTGCACGTGCTATTTTCTTTTCGGACGACAATATTGTTCTAAATAGAAACCATTTCGAAGAGCTGTGCAAAGGAATAATCGAGAGAGGGCTGGACGACATTAAGTACCTGACCCAGGCAAGCGTGCAGGGGTTCAGCAGGAATCCTCATCTACCGGAGCTGGCACGGCGGGCCGGGTTCGAATGGATTTTTCTGGGAATTGAGAGCGACTCAAATGACACACTTGAGTACCTCAATAAAGGGAACCAGTTCGAGACTAACGAAACCGTCTCTGTGGTCAAAGCGCTTAGGGCCCAAGGCATATTTGTTTTTGGAGGATTTATCGTCGGCAGTCCCGGTGACAGCAGAGAAAGTCTCTGGAGAACTTATGAATATTCGAAGGAACTGGGCATTGACTCTCCGTTGTTCTTCACACTGACACCATATCCAGGGACAGAGCTTAGAGAGGAACTGATCAAAGGGAACTACATAACGAATTTGGCTGATTATTCCCTTTATGACTGTGTAAACGCAAATATCAGGACGGATCATCTCAGCACGTATGATCTTTACAGGGTTATAGATTCTATGCAACACAAAGCGTTGACTGACGGAGGAGTATTTAGACGGTTTTTCAATCGCTATCCTGCCTTCACTTTGAAGACCCTGCTTCAGATGGCATACCTGCATCCCGATATGGTGTTTCATCATTTTACCCAGGGACATTTCCTGGAGAAGAAGCGCAAAAAGGAATTCGCGATAAGGAACCATGCTTCTGTTTCCGCACGAACGCCGGCGGAGTAGCTAAGCAGTAATTTTTCATATAGATGAACAGATTATCGTTTCAAATTTATCTTTCTCTGTGGCAAAGAATACCCGCAAATATCCAAAACAAGATTTATGAATGGCTCAAGTACAAATTTGATCCGAATACTCTGAAGCCGAAGCTGCCGCGTGCCGCAACAATTGACCCGATAAATATCTGCAACCTTGATTGTCCGCTTTGTGCATCAAAGAACCAGGATTATGAAAAAGGTATGATGTCTCTTGATACCTTCGCAAGCATTCTCGACAAGATCCCGTCGCTCAGAGTTGTGATTCTGTTCAACTGGGGCGAGCCGCTGCTGCACCATGACATATTCGACATAGTAAAAGAATCCGTGTCACGAAACATTTATACCGTTATACATACAAATTTCAGTTTCAGACAAAAGCCTGAATTCTTCGGGCGCCTCGTCGACTCAGGCTTACACCAGCTCGTGATTTCCGCAGACGGCGCTTCTCAGGAAACTTATGAGAAGTACAGGGTCAAAGGGCGATTCGATTGGGTGACCAATAATATCGAGATGACTGTGGATGCAAAGAGAAAATTGAGGCGACGGGATCCAAAGATCGTCTGGAAATTCATCGTAAACAGATTCAATGAACATGAGATCGATTATGCGAAGAAGCTCGCAAGAGAATTGGGTATCGAAATTACTTTCGACAAAATGGGATTGGCAGACGATATCCCCGACATGAAATTCACAGGGACACTTGATGAACGAAAGAGAGAATGGCTTCCGCGGAACGAGAACTTTGTGCTGGATTACTACAGAAATGGAAACGTACTTCCCATAAATGACGGGCCGTGCAGCCAGCTTTTCACATCACCCGTGATCAATCCGGACGGGAAGGTGTCACCCTGCTGTTGGGTAACGAGCAAGGAAAACGTCTGGGGAGATCTCACTAACCAATCCCTTGAAGAAATATGGTACAATGATAAGTATCAGTACTCGCGCAGCCTGTTTAACAGACTTGTTTATTCAGGGAGCGTCCACCATACGGTATGCACCAATTGCGACATCTTTAGTAGAGTGAAAAGAGACTCCTGATTTTCCGACCGAAGCGAATGGAGATCTTTTTCCGAATTCTCCGCGAGGAGATCCGACAAGCAAATGGCGTAATGAATGTTCTTAGATAGAAGGAGTTTATTTTGAGAAGGAATATTTTTCGTTTCTCTAAGATACTTGCGATGTTTTTGATCCTCGCACCGGCCGGGTTGTATGCACAGGTAGAGCTGGTGCCCGTTTACCACAAGGTGTACTCTTTTCTGGAACGGATGAGCATGGAAGGGATTATCGATTATAACAATGCCGAAATTCCGATAAGCAGGGGACGGGTCGCAAAGTACCTGGAAGAGGTCTATGCTAAGAGAAGTAAGTTAACGGGAACCGAAAGGGGTATCCTCCAGGATATGATGGTAGAATTCAGCTATGATATCACCAAAAGCACCAGTAAATCGTTCTCACTTCTTTCGCACTTGCCAGGCGGTCTGCTGAACATATTCAACGATAACGAGCAGAAGTATCTTGTCTATTATGCAGATCCGCATTTCTCCTTGTTTCTAGACGGAGTCGGAGAAGTGTCGTACCGGAGTTTTGACTATGAGGGCTCCCCGCAGGCGAGTTTGTCACTTTTCGATTTAGGTCCGCGCTTAAGGGGTACACTCTTCGGGAATGTTGCCTACTATATCCATGTTACTGAGGGCCAGACAGTGACTGGAGATCAATACGCGCGCTCCATAGCACAAGGGTACGACCCCATATTGTTGTCCTCGACGAAATTCCTGGATGAAAGATACATCACCGCATTTAACGCCGGCTACTTGCGATATGAATCCACAAACGGTGCCGTTGCTCTGACGCTTGGGAGAGAGAATTTCGAGATCGGCGACGGCTACATTAACAAGCTCTGGGTTTCAGACAACGCTCCGCCATTCGACGCCGCCAGAATAGATCTCCATTACAAGTTCTTCCGTTACACGTTCTTCTATGGAAGTCTTCAGGGAGATTCGCTTGGAGTACCTCTCACTTCAAAAAATCTTGTTGGTAGTTATCTCAACATCGAGCTATCGCCGTCATTTCGGTTTGGCATTTACCAGAGTCTGACCCTCGCGAATACGCCGTTCTCATTTTCGTTTTTCAATCCCGTGAGTGTTCTAGAATCGGTGAGCTTGAATACTTATACACCTGTCGATGCAAAGGCCATGATCGGCTTCGATTCCGAGTACAGGCCTTGCAAAGATGTTGGCATCCAGGCTTCTCTTTTGATCAACGATCTGAACTTCGGCACTTTAGGAGATAAGAAGAGTACCGCGGGCAACAACAACAAATTTGGGTATCAGCTCGGACTCATGTACGTAAATCCATTTGGCATCAGCGATCTTACGGCGAAGCTTGAATACACTCTTCTGGACCCGTTTGTGTACACGAGCCGTTCCAACATGACTAACTATACCAACTGGGGAGTCAGCGTCGGGACTCCGCTTCCTCCAAATTCCGATCAGATTGCCCTGGAGCTGAATTACTATTTAACGAACCGCATCACGTTGGATTTCCTGTACGAACATCAGAGATCAGGCACCGGGTTTCTGGATGCGAACGGCAACCCGACGTTTGTGGATAGGGGAGTCATAACCACGAATTACGGTGGCGATATCAATCGCGGCGATCTGGACTTCGGCCATGTGAACAATTTCCTGGAAGGATTCCGGGTCAACCATGACATATTCACCCTATCGGCTCGCTGGGAGCCGATCAGACAATATTTCATTGATCTCAGTTATTCGTATCAATCGGTTGACAAACTTTATCTTACTAAGACTTATTCTGATCAGATCTTCTATGCGACTGTTTCGACGGATTTCTGATAATGAAGTATTCGATAATAATTCCGACTCTTAACGAAGAGAAGCTCCTGCCGGGTTTGCTCGAGTCGTTAAGCGACCCGGTGCTTAAAATAAAATATGATTTTGAAGTCATAGTTTCTGACAACGGAAGCTCGGACAGCACTCTAGAAATTGCGAGGGAATATTCGGACCAGGTGTTGTGCCGCGAAGACGGTCAGGCAAGGTCGATCTCCGCATGCAGATCGAAAGGGGCACAGCATGCTTGCGGTTCGATACTCCTTTTCATCAATGCAGATGTCAGAATTGACATTGAAAAGATATTGTCCATGGTTGAAGAAAAATTCGTACCTTCCGACTACGTCGCGATGACCTGCCCCATAAAATGCGTGCCTGAGCTTGAGAATTTTAAAGACAAATGGTTCAGCACAATTGTGAATTCATACTATTATTTCTCGAATCTGATCGGACTCGGTATAGCGCGAGGAGAATTTCAGTTGATTCGGAGGCATATTTACGAAGCCGTCGGGGGCTACAAGGAAGGGATGGTCGTGGGAGAAGACTATGAGCTCTTTACCAGGATTCGGAAACATGGCAGGGTATGGTTCTCATGGGACATTATGGTGTATGAGTCTCCGCGGCGCTACCGGTCGTGGGGCTATTTCAGGACAGTCTTTGTGTGGCTTTCTACTTCCATGGGACCATGGTTCAGGAAGAAGCCGTCTTACAAAGACTGGGAACAGATCAGATAAGGAACTGCAAAGTACATGATCAGTAGGCAGGAGCAGTGTGGAGACTGCGGAAGGGGATGAGTTAGTAGTGAATAGTGAGACTCCACCGATGACAGGAATCAACAGTTCTGGTGGTCCCTGTAGAGCCGGTGGAACATCGATCTATGGAGATGGAACCTTAGAGGCTCATGAGTGGCGCCGGCGCTTTGCCTATGAGCCGTAGAGGACAATAAAAGGAAACAACGCGGTGTCGTGTCCCGGCCATTGCGTCTCTATGCCTCAGATAGTCATTTGATGACGTTCCGACCCTTATAATCCAACCGCGAAGCCCGATTTTCTTCGTGGCCACGAGTCCGAAAGATGGTATGCGAGTTGCTGTAGGATCTTTATCCACCGAATCAGAAAGGCTCCATGTATAAATCGATTGTTCTCGTCAAGCAGGTCCCCGATACTACCAACATCACCGGCAACGTGATGCAGGAGGATGGGACGGTCAACCGTGCAAAACTCCCTGCGGTGCTGAACCACGAAGACCGTGTCGCTCTCGAAGTTGCCCTCAAGATCAAGG
>JAKASW010000292.1 GCA_021818875.1 Bacteroidota bacterium | reverse complement strand
AGAGGATATCGCTGTTCAGACAGTTTACATTGAAACACCTGCGTACCATAATACCAAGCGATAGTGCTATTCAGTCGGTTGTTGTTCCGGGAAATTCAAATGTCAGGAAAGTAGCACAGCAAATCCGGAAAGACGGATTCGACGTCAGGCCTATTATGCATCCGACAGTGCCTGAAGGAACCGAACGAATTAGAATCTGCATCCATTCCTTCAACACCGAAGAAGAAATCACTGGTTTAACGACTAAACTACGGGGAGTACTGACGTGAAGAAAATATTCGTCACCGGGATCGACACAAATATCGGGAAGACGGTTGTGTCTGCCATCCTCACGGAGGCACTCGGTGCAGATTACTGGAAACCAATTCAAGTCGGAAACCTGGATAACACCGATACTGATTTCGTCCGCAAGCTTGTATCCAACCCTAAGTCGGTGTTTCATCCTGAAGTGTATCGACTGACACAGCCTCTCTCTCCGCATGCAGCCGCGGCAGCAGATGGGGTGAAAATCGAGATGAATGACATCAAACGTTCAATGCCTCTGACCGACGGTCGCGACTTAATCATCGAAGGTGCCGGTGGTACAATGTCCCCGGTCAACGACTCACTGGTCATGCTCGATCTTATCCGGCTTCTGGATGCGGAAGCGGTCATAGTTTCCAAACACTATCTGGGGAGCATTAACCACACTCTTCTGACCATTGACGCGATGAGGCGACAGCACCTGCCGATTGTCGGAGTCTTCTTCAACGGAAGGCCTGTCCAATCGTCTGTGGATTTCATTCTACGTTATTCCGGCATAAAGCCTTTGGGATTTATCAACGAAGAGAAAACACTCGACCGTGAAGTCGTGAGAAAATACGCTCAGATGTTCAGAAAAGAATTTCTGTGATCGGCATTGCGGAAAGAGACCGGCAAGTCATCTGGCACCCGTACACACAGATGCAAACGTCGGGTTTTCCGATTTCAATTGTCCGTGGAGAGGACGCGAGGCTCTACGACGAGAGTGGAAACGAGTACATCGATGCAATTTCATCATGGTGGGTAAATATCCATGGTCATGCGCATCCGTACATTGCACAGAAGGTTGCCGACCAACTTCGCAAGTTAGAGCACGTTATTTTTGCCGGCTTCACACATGAGCCGGCTGTTGAGCTTGCAGAAAGACTCCTGAAAGTCCTCCCATCAAATCAATCGAAGGTCTTCTATTCAGATAACGGTTCTACCGCAGTCGAAGTTGGAATCAAGATGGCTCTGCAATATTGGTATAATCGTGGAATAAAGAAGCGAAAGATCATCGCTCTCAGCAATTCGTACCATGGCGATACTTTCGGGGCAATGTCAGTAAGCGTCAGAGATTTGTTCACCGAACCATTCCGGGATCTACTTTTTGAAGTCATCCGAATCCCCACGCCCACCAAAGGGAACGAAGAGGCTTCTATTTCCGGGTTGAGCCGCGCCCTGAGCACACAGGACGTTGCAGCCTTCATTTTCGAACCTCTTCTTCAAGGTGCAGGCGGGATGATAGTGTACGATGCGGAGCCGCTCGACAAGATGTTGGCCACATGCAGCAAACAGGAAATCCCGACGATTGCCGACGAAGTACTTACGGGTTTCGGACGGACCGGAAGATTCTTCGCTTCCGATTTCCTGACAAACAAGCCCGACATTATCTGCATGTCCAAGGGACTTACGGGGGGAACTATGGCATTGGGTGCAACCTCCTGCACCGAGAAGATCTACAACGGCTTCCTGTCGGACGACAAACGGAAGAGTTTTTTTCACGGTCATTCCTACACGGGCAACCCGGTGGCGTGTGCGGCCGCTCTGGCGAGCCTCGATTTGATGGAAGAGGATGATACATGGAAAAACATCGCGAGAATTATTCTCAGACATAAGCAATTTGCCTCAAGACTGATTGAACATCCTCGGGCAGAGAATGTCCGACAAATTGGGACTATTGTTGCGTTTGATGCGATAGGAGATGAAGATACCGGCTATCTCAATTCTTTGAGAGACCGAATGAACGACTTCTGCATCAGTCATCGAATAATTGTCAGACCGCTTGGAAACGTCATGTATCTAATCCCGCCGTACTGTATTACCGATCACGAATTAGACAAAGTGTACACAACTCTCATTTCAATGCTGGATAGTTTGTGACTCAAGATGCACAATCCGGATTACGCAATCCGAAATTGTTCATAGCGATCACGGGGGTCGGGTCGATTTCGCCGCTAGGCCACACCGGCAAGCAGGTGTGGCAGTCTTACCGGCAAATGGAGTCGCTCATCAAACCCAGGGAGTTTGATGGTACAACCGTACCGGTTGCGAGTCTGGCCGAAGATTCGGAAGACATCCTGAAAGCTATCTGCCTTGAAGAGCCGATCGGCGGTCACCTTGACAGGACAGTTCTGATGGCTGCGCACTGTGCTCGCCAGGCCGTTGCCCAGGCCGGATGGAAATTGTCTGACAATGCCGAACGAACCGGAGTCAACATCGGGTCATCACGCGGCGCAACGGGGATCCTTGAAAGACAGCACGCATCGTACTTGCAGGATCCCTCTCGAAGGATTTCACCTCTTACTTCACCGACAACTACCCTCGGAAATATTTCAAGCTTCGTGGCACACGATATAGGAACAGAAGGTCCCGAGATAAGTCATTCCGTCACTTGCAGCACTGCGCTGCACGCCATCATGAACGGAATCGCCTGGATTCGGGGAGGACTTTCCGACAGGTTTATCGTCGGCGCAGCAGAAGCACCGCTCACTGGATTCACAGTGGCACAGATGAAAGCACTCAGAATTTATTCAAGAGATTCAGGATCCGATTATCCCTGTCGTCCCCTCTCATCCAAATCACCCCAGCAAAACACTTTCGTCCTCGGAGAAGGCGCCGCGCTCTTCACGCTTGAACCAGTTCCGGAAGCTCCTGCCGGAAACGAGTCGCAGCGGATTCTCGGTATCGTGGAATCTTTTGGCTACGGGATCGAGCAGGCGTCGAACGCAACGGATATAACCGAAGATGGAACAGCGCTAAAGAAGTCGATGGCGATGGCACTGGAGGGTCTGCCAGCCGGAAGCAGTGTAGAGGCTGTTATCATGCACGCGCCTGGTACAATAAAGGGTGACCGAAGTGAGTTGAACGCTGTGCGGTCCGTATTCGGTGAGCACCTCCCCATTTTGCTGTCGAACAAGTGGTTGATCGGACACACCTTCGGTGCTTCTGCTGCCTTGAGTCTCGAATATGGTCTCATGATTCTTGCAAATGACGACTACATGGAGTTTCCTTATCCGGTCAGCATATCGAACAAGAGGAGGTCGATCAGGAAAGTGATGATTAATGCAGCGGGCTTCGGAGGAAATGCCGCAAGCATCATAATATCAAATCTACGAAAGTATCCAGCCTGAGCTCGCAATACTTTGTGTACCCCCGGGTCGACGACTCAGGATCTTGTACGGCTGAGACTTAGGCCGACGCTTGAAATAGGCTGTCTGCCACGCGGCATGGACCACCACGCAAGTGCCTACGTTCGCTAACAAATACGTCTTTCGGTATTGCTTAATCTCGCCTGTGGCATTACTTTGTGTGCCATGATGAGGGATTTATCAACAAGAAGTAAATACTGACGGCATAGAATGGTTATCGATCACAAGGGGATCGCGTACTGAATCTTAATACACTTTCGTAGAAGAACAAGAATTTCAGTACGTCAACAAAATTCGACGAGATTTACGTGATAACAAGGCTCATTACAACATTGTTGTGCATTGCTCTGTTCATTGCGCCGGCATTTTCGCAGGTGAAGAACACGTCCACCATAAGCGGTTTTGTCTATGACAAGTCGAGCGGTGAGAGTCTGATCGGTGCGGCCGTGTCGCTTGCAGGAACTGCCGACGGAAAGGATGTGCACACTGGTGCATTCACAAACAATAACGGCTATTTCGTTATCTCCGGAGCACCGGTCGGAGTGGATACGATCTCCATCTACTACGCGGGGTACGATCACTTCAAGAGAAACATCAAACTTGGGATCCATGAACTCGGACCGCTTAAGTTCTACCTGACCGGGTCTTCGTACAAGGTCGGTGAAGTTGTCGTTACCGGAAATCATGCCAGCGTGGCACAGAAGGCTTTCGACAGGCCGGTTTCCACTTTGAGCCTGACCGAGCAGCAGGTAAACGCCATACCCTCGGCGATTGAATCAGATCTTCTCCGTGCACTAACAAGTATGCCGGGCATCGTCCCGCTATCCGATTTCTCTTCTGCAATATATGTCAGAGGTGGTACACCCGATCAGAACCTCTACCTTGTGGACGGGGCCGAGGTTTACGATCCGGAACACGCGTTCGGCATCTTCTCGACCTTCAATACGAATGCGATAAAAAAAGTCGAAGTGTCGGAAGGTGGCTTTGGGCCGCAATACGACGATCGGCTCTCCTCTGTGATCGACGTGATAGACAAAGACGGAAACAGAAACCATTTCGAGGGCACATTTGATCTCAGTCTCATCGCGGCTAACCTCACCCTGTCGGTCCCGCTTGGATCGCTCGGTTCAATATCGGGGTCATTCCGGCGGTCGTTCATTGATCTGACCGCTGCAAAGTTCGACAAAAACATTCCCCCTTATTACTTCTTCGACGGGAACCTGAAGGCTTTCCTGCAGCTAAGCGGCAGAGACAATCTGACTCTCAGCTATTTCAACAGTGGGGATAACCTGAACTATCAGTTAGAGCAGGGAAATCCTCAAAGCCCCTCGATACTGATCAACTGGGGTAATCTGGTCGGGTCAATCAACTGGAAACACCTTTTCAGCGATAAGCTCTTCTCGAGCTTCCATTTGACTTACAGCGGTTTCTATTCGAACTTCGACATTACACAAATTGCAAACATCAACCAGTCTAACCCGCTTAACGACTACACCGCGCGAGAAGCCCTCACATATTACACGTCCGATAACTTGACAGCAGAAGCAGGCGCCGAGTACAAGCGAGTCAACATTTCGTTGACCGATAATTTCAATTCCGGCTATGCAGACCTGTTGAACAAGACCTACGAAGCGAGCTCGTACTTGGAATTGAAGTGGCAGCCGAGTCAAGTGTGGCAGGTCGATGCAGGCGTGAGATTCGAGCATTTCAGATCCGACACGAGCTATACCCACTTCGACCCGCGGCTTCA
>JAKASW010000291.1 GCA_021818875.1 Bacteroidota bacterium | reverse complement strand
GAATGCGGCCTTGACCAGGGGAGAAGGGCTGAAAGCATCAGGATCAACAAGAATTTCTATTCCGCCGGTGCAACCGCTTCCGGCGGAGAATTCTTTCATCCGGCACAAATCGATGCCGTTGTATTGTCGCATGCCCATATCGACCATAGCGGAAATCTTCCGAACCTGGTCAAACATGGATATGATGGCCCAATCTACGCTACACCTGCGACGCGCGACCTGGCAGGGATCATGCTCACTGACAGTGCAAAGATCCAGGAACAGGATGCATCATTTCTGAACAAGAAACTTGCGAGGCGCGGCGAGCCTCTCATCGAGCCGATTTATGATACGGAAGATGCGCTTACAGTCGCTCCGCTATTCGTTTCGGTTTCTTATCATCGCGAAACTACTATCGCCGATGGAGTTAAGATCACATTTCTCGATGCCGGCCACATTCTCGGTAGCGCCATGGTCAGGCTTCGAATTGATGATGATGGCACGGAAAAAGTGATCCTGTTCACCGGCGACCTGGGTCGTAAAGGGTTGCCGATCCTGAGAAATCCTGAGACGGTGAACGATGCCGACATTCTGATCACAGAAAGCACATACGGCGGCAGATTCCATGAACCGATCGAGAGCATGCAAGGAAAACTACTTGAGATAATCAAGAGAACCGCTAAACGTGGCGGCAAAGTGATCATTCCGGCTTTCAGCGTGGAAAGGACTCAGGAAATCACTTACACCCTGCATCGGCTTTTCGAATCCAACGCACTTCCCCGTATCCCCGTCTTCGTCGACAGTCCATTATCCGTGAACGCCACCGAAGTTTTTCGTCTGCATCCGGAGTGTTTCAACAAAGATGTGTTCAAAATGGTGCTTCAGCATGACGACCCGTTCGGCTTCGAGTACATCCACTACATTCGAACGGTTGAGGACTCCAAGAAGCTGAATGAGATTCACGAGCCCATGGTAATCATCTCGGCATCAGGCATGTGCGAAAGCGGCAGGATCCTTCACCACCTTGCAAACAACATAAGCGATCCGAAAAATACGATCATGATCGTTGGATTCCAGGCACCGAATACGCTCGGAAGAAGAATCGTCGAAAGGAAGCCGCTGCTAAAGATATTTGGAGACGAGTATCCGTTGAAGGCGGAGGTCGTCGAGATGCACTCGTTCTCCGCTCATGCGGATCACAACGACCTCGTCGAGTTCGCGAACAACTTCGACAGAAAAAAGCTGAAGAATATATTCCTCGTCCATGGAGAGACGGAGGAGCAGTCTGCCCTTTCAAATGCACTTCGTCAAATTGGATACAAGGAGATCTTATCCCCAAAGAGAGGAGACAAGTTTACAGTTTGAGAAATCAGCTACTGCCTTTGCAACTTAGAAAGCAAATACTCTTCCGAAAAGATTCCGTTAGAAGTGATATAGGACCTGACGCGGAGGCAATGGGGACACACCTTCGCGTTGAAAACTTTCTCTATTTGTGTGAGTTTTCCTATTTGAAGGTTCATATGCGTCTATTAGCTTCTTGTAAATTACAGTGACGAAGTCAAGACTGATTTACGTGAGCACTTTGATTGCGTTTGGTTCAGGCTGCCAGAAGCTCTCTACGATTCCCACGGCAAGTGACAACTTCATCATCTTTCCACCGGCCGGGCTGTTTGTGTTATCAGCCCATGACGCATCGATACTCATCGAATGGAATCCCGTAACTGCCGTAGGATTTCTATACTACAATGTTTACATGGGCACAGACAGCTCGCATCTCCAGTTCATCTCGGAGACTTCGAACAATCTTTTCTACATCGATAGTCTGAAGTACACAGCGACGTACTATTTCCAGGTCACAGCAGTATATGAGAACGGCGTGGAGAGCCCGCCGAGCAACTTCGCATCGGCAGAACCCATAAACTATTTCAATCCTGTACAGCCAATCGGTCTGACGGTGCGGGGACACAATGACAACTCAGGCAAGTACATCAGTCTCATCTGGACAGCAAACACTGACGGCGACCTCGCAGGCTATGAAGTCTACCGCGACACAACTGACAACTTCCAACCGGATACGTTGAGATTCAGCAACCTTGTCGCCTCAGTGACGACAAACTTCCTGAAAGATACTTCGAACATCGTTACCGGTAGGGAGTACTACTACAGGATCATCGCATTCGATTTCGCTCACTGGAGAAGCGTACCTTCTCAGGAAGACTCCGACATGGTTCTGCAGCGACCCACGCTGGTTTATCCGGCAAATGATTCTGCGATAAACTACCAGGACAATCTCATCTTCCAACTCAATCCCGTTCCAGGAGCTTCGGGTTATATCCTGTACTTTTCCACCTCGGCTGACGGCGGAGATGTTTTCACCACAAACATTCCATCCAACGAAAACATCGTTGCTTATTCAGGCGCCGCGCTCATCACCGGTGAGTTATACTACTGGCATGTCGCGGCAACAACCAGTGATCCAAATACTCCGAACTCAGTCAGCAATACTTTCTCGTTTGCTTTCACACAATGATTGAATTCAAGAACGTCACCAAGAGTTTCGGCGATGTTAATGCCTTGAACTCAATTTCATTTTTGGTCGAAAGAGGAACTGCATGCGGGTACATCGGACCAAACGGTGCGGGCAAGACAACTACTGCCAGGATTATTGCCGGACTGGATCATCCCGACTCCGGCGCGGTTAGCGTAGCGGGCGAAGCAGAATCGCGGAACGACCTCCGAGACATCGTGGGATACGTTCCGGAATCTCCGAAGCTTTACGAGACTTTGACTCCAAAGGAGACTATCGCGCTAGCTGCGATGTTAAGAAGAGTAAGGACTTCGGATGCACTCGCGAGGTTGGAGATCTTCGCGGAAATTCTTGATTTCCACAAATTCTTGCTCAAGCCGCTCCAAACGTTATCCAAGGGCACCAAACAAAAAGTCGTAATAAGTCTCGCGATAGTTTTCCGACCCTCGGTACTTGTCCTCGATGAGCCCACCGACGGACTGGACGTTCAGGCGGTGGTGTCGCTGAAGCAAATCATCGACTCCTTTACGAGGCACGGCGGGACGGTATTCTACAGTTCGCATCTTCTTGATATTGTCGAGGCGGTCTGCAGCAAGGTCTATTTCATAAACAGTGGAAAACTTGCCGGCGAATACTCAAAAGCTGATTTTGTCGATAAAAGAGGCTACCTTGAGAGTGCACTTATCGAGAGTATAGGAACGAGCAACGGGCAGCAGCTCATAGATGCATTTTTCGAAAACGCTCTTTAGCATCGTGGTCATCACCATAATCGGCATGTCATCCACAGCTTTCCCCCAGTTTATCGATACCACTATCGCAACGCACCCTCCGTTTGTCATCACCGGCTTTAACCAGAGCATCAACACGGCAGACTGGAACGGTATCGCAGGCGGATCGTGGATAAGCAACAATTACATGGCAACGATAAGCGAGAATTTCCATTCGGTTCTCGTAAGCGGTACGCCCAATTCGATCCGGGATGAGCAGAATTTCAACGGACTGCTCAGGTACTCTCTGCTCGGCAACCTATCCGCGTACGGAACAGTCAACTCGAACTTCGTAAGCGATAACCGGGATATCGGGCTTAGCTCAGTTGGGTCCACGATGCTGCTCGGCGGCCTCTTCTTCCAAAACCAAAGTGATACACTCTGGGCTGCTGCGGGCAACAAGTGGGACCAACAGGCTGGTGTCACCAATACCGGATTTACATACGATATCCATGGTGGTACGAGTCTCTCTCCCTCAAGTGAAAGCAGCCTCTCACCTTCACTCACTCTGCACGACGAGGAGATTTCCCCACGGCAGAACTTCGACAGAAATGCCAGCATATCTTACAACGAACTTTTCTCTCCCCAGGACTCGATTACATTTTTCGGCTCCTACAGGTCTCAATTGAGAGATTTCTATTTCCCCGCCGACTCCGTCATAGAGAGCCTTTACGGCGTTTCAAACAACATCCAGGATAGAAACGAGACGAGAAACTCGGTCGGGACGACCATTACCATGCCGGTGTGGACTTCACAGCTGAACGCCCAGGCAACATACGGAGTCCGTCAGATCGCTTTTACTTACAGATACAGACCCCCTAACGACCCGACGAACAACCTCTATGACACACAGGTCAAGCTCTCCAACTTCGACGTCAGAGGTCAACTCGTGACAGGACTCTTCAACGACACTTTAGTCGTTACGATGGACCACTCAGAAAGATCGGAGGTTCATACAGTCATCGATGCGCCTTCGCTCGACGCCTTCGTCCAGGCAGAAATGACTAACGTGGCACAGCTGAACAACTTCGGTACGACGAATACTCTGTCAGGCCAGCTCTCGCTCAACTTCAATGCGACAAGTGTCTACATCACAGGACTGGCGTCTCTATTTCGTTACAACACTCCTAGCGATCTCAATTACGACGACCGCGACGAGCTGACGAACACTCTCGCATTCAGCCTGACCCGCACGTTTAGTCCATCGCTGCAAGCCGGCTTCGGGACCGAATGGGACCTCATCCATCTTGTCTATATTCTGTCCCAGCGAAGCGCCAACAACAACAGGAATCTCATCTACAAGTTTTTCCCGTTCATTCTCTATTCCAGTGACAATGTGAATTCCTACAATCGGTTCGAAGTGTTGGCAAACTATACGGTCTACGACTTTGAGGCATTTTCGGAGATTCACAGTTTTTCGTTCCGGCAGGCATCCTTCCTCGATTCAACGAGCGTGAATATTACGTCCAAGGTGCAAGCGCGCTTCCTGGGCAATCTGAAACTTTATGACCGGGGCGAGCTATACTGGACAAATTTCTCAGAATATCCGTTAAACTATTTCGTGGATCAGTCTTACTGGTTCTCTCTTTTCTACACGACTGGAGGTATGAGGTATGGTGTCGGTTACAAATACCTTTCATTGACCCAGTATAACTATATTACAGCGTTTCAGAGAGTGTTCTCCACGCGGCAGACTAACGCCGGACCTACGGCGTCAATGTCGATTCGACTATCGAACTTAAGGCTGAGATTGGAGGGCTGGTATCAAGTGTCGAAGGAAACATTGCAAAACCAAATCGTTTATCCTAACTTCGAATTAACAGCAGAATACATGATGTGATGAAAAAAATGAACGAACACATCGTACTCAGAACGGGAAGCACTGCGGTGCGGGAAGCGGAATCCAAACTCAG
>JAKASW010000290.1 GCA_021818875.1 Bacteroidota bacterium | reverse complement strand
ACTCAACGATTTTCTTCAAAAATGTTGTAGGAAGAAGAATCCCGGAAATTCTTTCGGAGTTTTCTCCTCTTAGCTTCCTTTCCACGAAATACCTGTAATACGAAAATTCTATCGGAGATAGCGGAATAGCGGTTGATCCAATACCAATTCGACCGCTGTTGATATCCATGATCAACCGCGGAATCAATAACTGGTTCACTCTTCGTAAGGTCTCGTTCTCTTCTTGCAGGCGAACAATTCGCGGAAGGCTCGTGCCAAGTTTTACTGCTGTGACTAACGACCTTCCGTGCTTTGGTTCGTTGCTACGAATCAGCTCAAGTGGAAAATCACCCGATTCTGCCATTAGTATCCAGCACGATTGCATAGCTGGAGTGCCTGATGCTATCGCTGCGGTGAACTTCTTCCCTTTGGCAAGTGCTAGAGTACGGCATATATCAAGAAGCTTAGGATAAATTTCATTATGATCGGTAACATCTTCACAATCGAACTGATGAAGGAAGACGCGCGTACAGTATTTGCGTTTTAGGATTTCGACTTTCAGGTATTCAGCAATGTTCTTGAAATCTTTGCTAGTGTCATTGGATGGATTCCAGAGAAGATGCACTTCGTCGAATCTCCTTTTTCCTAGAGCCGTGAGGATTGCCCCGTCATCTTTGCCTACAAGTTTGCCGGCGTCATCACTGCCGACAAAGGAAATTAAGATATGTTTCAACTCTCTTGATCAGCTCCGTTTCCCACGGGATGATAACACATCGGAAATCTATAAAGCATATGAACCGTTCGAACTTTCTTTAGCCCTTTTGCAACTCCTGCCTTCTGCATTTCGTGAATCATTTTAGCAAAACAACAACCGAATTTCAATTGGTGGTACCACATCCTGTGCTGCCCTGCAGAAATTCGCCCTGTGCATTTCACCCTTCGGTTTTCCATATTAATGAGAATTTCAAATACAGAGTTCCGAACAAAACCAGAGAGACCTCGTGACCCGTACAATTATTTTCATCCTGATCGTCGCCGCTATCTTTTCAATCTACGGTTCGCTCAACTACTACATCTTTATCCGCGGGCTCCATTCGTTAAGGCCTGTCGGAGTTTTTCGGACAATCTACATCGTCCTCTTCATTTTCCTCGCCGTCTCGTTTATAGCATCGATGTTCCTCGAACGCGCAGACATCATCTCGATCGGCAAGCCGCTCAGCTGGATCGGTTCCTTCTGGATTGCCGCGTTCGTCTACTTCCTGATGATTCTCGTAGTGATAGACATGCTCCGTCTTGTGAACCACTTCATACCGTACTTCCCCGGATTTGTGACCTCCGATCCGGTTAATGCTGCCCGGGCTACCGCTTTCATCGTGGTTTCACTCGTATCGATGGTTGTAATTTATGGTTTCGTCAACGCCCACATCGTCCGAGTCCGGACGTACGAAATAAACGTTCCAAAAAATGCCGGGACATTGAAGTCGTTGAATATCGTCATGGCTTCAGACATCCATCTCAGCTCAATCATCAACAACGGACGGATAAGCAGTATAGTCGGAAAGATAAATTCACTTTCTCCGGACATCGTACTTTTACCCGGCGATATAGTTGACGGCGATTTAAATCCGGTCATACATCAGAATCTCGGCGAGGCGCTCAGGCAGATCAAAGCGCCGCTCGGCGTTTATGCGGTGACCGGCAACCACGAATACATCGGCGGAGTAGAGAAAGCTTGCAAATACATCGGTGAACACGGCGTGAGACTCCTCAGGGATTCCACCGCATTCATCCGCGGGGGCTTCTATCTGGTGGGTCGCGAGGACAGGTCGGCGAGCAAGCGAAAGACTCTTAATGAGCTGATGGCAGGAATCGACAAGAGATATCCAATTATACTCATGGATCACCAGCCGTTCCACCTTGCAGAGGCAGTGCAGAATGGAATCGACCTACAACTTTCCGGGCACACGCACTACGGACAGATGTGGCCGTTTAACTACATAACTAAAATGGTCTATGAACTGCCCTACGGTTATTTGGTGAAAGGCTCAACTCACATTTATGTTTCTTCCGGTGTTGGAACGTGGGGTCCGCCCGTGAGGATTGTTGCCGATCCGGAGATCATAAACATCAGGATGAAATTCGAGGATTGACTCTTTCGAATCGATTCTTTAACGTCCTTTGTTAAGATGAGGCGTGCATTTAAACAGGGCATTCAGCAACGAGGAAACGTCATGACAATTGCTTCACTTCGTTCTTCAGGATCATCCAACTCCAATTCAAACCAAAACAAAGTGAGGTAATTATGAAAGGGTCGGCATTCATCCTCGCCATCCTGATCTCTTCAGTCGCATTCTCATCTCCGAAAAGATCTTCTGACAATGATGCTGGAAATCCAGAGGTCGTAAAGCAAATACTTCCGATCGTGAAATCCGTTTTGCAGGGAGCAGACTTCTCGGCTGTCAGGGAATACATCGATCCAGGCGCGTATGTAATCGACGGTAACAGATATGAAAGCATGAACGAACTGCTGAAGAATAAATCCGAGAGGAATTCGTTCGTCGAAGGGAAAGGACTCGTTGTCGAGTACCTTCATTTGTGGATGCCTGATGATGGCAAATCCGCGTACATGGTTATCGAGACAAAGTATGCAAACGGTACCAGGACATGCTGGGACTCGGTCTTGTTCCAGTTGAAAGAGGACGAGAAGTGGGAAATTATCAGCTGGCACAAGAGTTAGGCTGTTGTCGAGCAAGAAGAAATATCAGCCCACGAAACGCGCTAAACACGAAAACATATTCTTAGATTCGTACCTCTTCGCATCTTTCGTGGGCACATAATGAGATATTTCAAAAATCTGCCAGGCTCACTGTAGCTTTCTTGATCCATGCCGCTTCGTTGCGAACGGCCGTGGTCTCTTAACTAACGGCAGCGATCGTATTCCGCACCTTTACCACCAATCCGGCGAGTACAAAGCCGGAACAGCTTTGAGGCTTTCGAAGTGATTCACCAAACATCTTCGTAATGAATCGGAGCAAGTCATGAAGAGTATATTCGTGGTCGGATTCCTTGCAGGGCTCTTAGTCTCAATCCTTGTTTGGACCTGCAACAATACTGCCGGCCCTGACAACGGCAGGGGTCTAGTCATCGAGTCAGGCTATTACAGCGAAATTGCGGGAAGGGATTCTTCAGAACTAAAATGTGCAGTCGAACTGGTGTACTATGTCCGGATCGAGAAGTGTCAGATCGGGGGCTACGGGATAAAGTTCGACTCCACCCATTCCGGGCAACTCGATATGTACATGATGCAAACACTTATCCCGGGACAAAAGTACACGAGAGCCGACACTTTCAGACTCGGACAGCCGCTAATATCTGCTCCTGTTGTGTCGATGCAGGCGTACCGGATCGGAAGCTCAGTTGTCGATGACAATTTGAGAGATGAATGCGTGCTGACTCGCAAGACACAAGCCGACGACTAAGCAAACGAGGAAAGCGAAGAAAATGGAAAAGTATTACCTCCTTTTTGTAGTTTCGCTTTTTGTTATCGGTTGTCAGTCAGGTCACAATCCAGCGGAAGTCGGTGGCGACTCTAAGTTCGGAATCTACCTTCTCAAGGATGCGAATCTCAAAGTCGGCGACATAAGTGATAAAGGTTGTCGATCAGCCCGATCCGGCCGATAGTTGGAAAGCCGAATGGTTCACGAAGATTGGTTCAGGCTATGCAATTGAAAGAACAGTCACACTCAAAGGGTATCCGCATATTCCGGCCGCCACTTACAATTGCACATTCACTTTTTCAAATCCGAACATGATTTCGAAGACGGACAGGATTTTACCCGACGGAAGATATTGGCTGGGACATGTCGAAGCGAAATATGTCGTGCACATAGCCGGATGAATGCGGAAGTTACAGTTCTTTCATAAAGGAACCGACTAAGTCCCACCCATGTTGTTCAAAAGTAGAATCATGATCGTTAGGTCAGGATGCTCGATCCGGATGGCCGTTTCATCATGATTATCATAACGGACTGAAGAGGAAGAACAAAAGTGATTCAACTACGACAATTAGGAAAAAATGGACCTACGGTTTCAGCCATCGGTCTGGGCTGCATGGGAATGTCGGATGTGTACGGACATGCGGACCGCACCGAGAGCATCGCAACGATACATGCAGCGCTGGATGCGGGCATAACGCTCTTGGATACTGGCGACTTCTACGGCTCGGGACATAACGAGGAATTACTGCACGAAGCTTTGAAAGACCGTAGGAGACAAAACATTGTGCTCAGCGTAAAGTTCGGCGCACTGCGCGAACCATCGGGGGCCATGGTAGGCACCGACTGCAGACCGGCGTCGGTGAAAAACTTTCTGACATATTCTCTGAAGCGACTCGGAACCGACTACGTTGACATTTATCGGCCGGCGCGCGTCGATCCTTCGGTTCCGATCGAAGAAACGATCGGCGCAATTGCGGATATGGTGAAGGCTGGTTATGTGCGATATGCAGGACTTTCTGAAGCGGGCGACGATTCAATTCGAAAAGCAAGCAAGATCACACAGATTGTCGATTTACAGATCGAGTATTCGATTTTCTCACGAGAGATGGAATCTAAAATTCTGCCGACATGCCGTGAGCTTGGAGTTGGTATAACCGCTTACGGCGTGCTTTCCCGCGGACTGCTGGGCGGGAGGTATTCTAAGGATAGAACTGGGCCTGGCGGGGACATGCGGAGTCACATGCCGCGTTTCAGCGGAGATAATCTCGACCGCAACCTTGCATTAGTGGAATCGCTCCGCGAGGTGGCGAACAGAGTCGGCTGTACCGTGGCACAGTTGGCGATGGCATGGGTTTTGGCGCGCGGCTCGGAGATTGTGCCGGTGATAGGTGCACGCAACAGGAGTCAACTGAGCGAGGCACTCGGCGCGTTAGAGCTGAGACTCTCGCACGACGATTTAGCGGCGATCCAGCGCGCTGTGCCGGTCGGTTCGGTGGCCGGGGACCGTTACGCGCCGCAGCAAATGGCGCGATTGGATAGCGAACGCTGATAAATGCATGCCACCTAAGGGGACTTTCCCTACTCATCTTAATTTATTTTAATCACTCAGGGTTAAATTCCCCGCCGCTTGCGGCGAAAGTTTTATATATTTGTGCATGAGTAAAAGCGAATATGTACACAAGTCACATAATGTATCAGTTTTGTTGTATCACTTCGTATGTC
>JAKASW010000289.1 GCA_021818875.1 Bacteroidota bacterium | reverse complement strand
TTCGATCGGGCCATACCTTGTGTCCACCCAATCGAAGAAGACAGTTCCTACCAATTGACCGTAGGAGTTCTCTCCATAGAAGAACTTGAGAGTCGATGCGTCCGGTGAGAAATTCCACTTCGCTTCTATCTCGGCACGATTGTTCTGTCCGATTGCGATCTTCTTCACAAAATAATCCGCCGCACCAGGAAGTGACTTTTGTATCACGTTCCCGATTCTCGCCATGACGACAGTCTGAGAACCTTGCGCGTACGAAGCCGCGGAGGGTAGAAACACGATTGTGGTTGCCAGCAGCAAATACCTTTTGCCCGGAAGAATTTTCATAATCTCACCTCTTCTTAATAACGCGAAGAAGGAGGAAATAGTTTATGTTGTCAAACTTCCGGCTGACAATTCACGCGGCCCGCAATCAAGATTCGGCTCTTCTTCGAATGAATTCCCAATCGGCAAGGGCGGGACCAAGGAAGGCACATCGGTTACCAGAGATCGATAAGTGCCTGCCTGCCGATAGGCACGTCGTCGCTGATTTCTTAATTCTGTTCTTGTCCGTGGTCATCCGGTGGTTTTCAGTGTAAATCCGTGTGCCATCTCTTCGCTTCTATTGGGCAAAATCAATGTCTAAGCACCCAAAATCTACGGCATGACCAAATGAACCGGGCGCGCTTCACCTTTCTTAGATTGGGTCGCGGCCGAGCTTCCATGCGAGCGGCCCGGCATCGACATCACGTCGGACTTGACTCGACTCCATTCCTTGTCAGCGTATGTGAACCTTGCTGCAAGTATCTTGTATCCCATCCTCATCTGTGCTGTCGGTTCGCGGTCTGCGCTCATGATCTCCCCCTCCAGCATTGCTAACTCACCCACGGCAAGCGAATCTCTGACTTGGGACATTTCTGTCTGAAGACGCTGAGTCGATCCACTAACACCACCATCCTTTAATTGCTTTGTCAACGAGGTAAGCTGGTCGCTGATTGCGTTCTCGTCGGAGATAAAGTTCCAGACTTTTATTGCCAGGCTAAGTTGATCGCGAAGTGCTGTCTTCGAGACATGTACCCGAGGATCCATGATAAGTCTAAGCGGCTGAGTATATGAATGCCCATCGACAGTGAGCCTCACTCGATATAGACCCGGAAGAGCCAGCGGGCCTGCGGGACTCAGGCTGCTGTGAAGGTTTGCCACTCTCATCGTGTAACCATAATGCGAGACTGGTGGCGGAGGGTAACTGATATCCCATTCGGAACGATTCAAACCAGGATGAGTAGTCAGTTTCTTGAACGGCGGAAACCAATAGGAAACGATCGGCACCTTCGAGGTTGGGAGTGGCCGGTCATCGCTGCTATAGCGGCGGACAACGTTTCCCGATCCATCAAGTATCTCCAGAGAAATTGGACCGGACGGAGCGGAATGCAAATAATAATCGATGATGGCACCGCTCGGCGGATTTGTTCCCTGTGGAATCTCCGGTGGCAGCGGCGTATCTGAATTAACACTCCTCCGAATGCGAACTGCGGTTTCCGGTTTGAAGAGGAACGCATTTGAATCCAGAATCTTTTCATTCAATTGTTGAAGAGGTGTGATATCATCGAGTACCCAAAACGCTCGACCGTGCGTTGCTGCAACAAGATCGTTGTCGCGTATCGCGAGGTCTCTAATTGAACAGACAGGAAGATTCAACTGGAGCGACTGCCAATTGTTGCCGTCATTGAAGGAGACGTAGACGCCTTCCTCGGTACCTGCGTAAAGGAGTCCCGGCCGTTTGTGATCACAGCGAACTACATTCACGTAGTCTTTATCTCCGATGCCATTTACAATCAGCTGCCAGCGTTTTCCGAAATCAGTGGTCCTGTAAATGTAAGGGGCCACGTCATCGAGTCTGTGGCAATCGACCGCGGCGTACGCTTCTCCCGGGTTAAACGGAGAGGCTTCAATCATTGTAATCTTGCTCCACGGCCTCAATCCCGGCGGAGTAACGTTTTCCCATTTCTTCCCGCCATCCATGGTGATATGTATAAGTCCGTCATCGGATCCGACCCAAATCATTCCAGGCCGAACAGGCGAAGGTGCAATCGTATAGATCACCCCCCAACCTTGAGAAGCGGCATCACCAATATTCGGCTGTCCGGGTTTTCGCTGCGACCTCGGTAGTGCACCGGTGAGATCTGGACTGATCGCGGCCCAGTGCAGTCCGCCATCTCTGCTTTTTAATAGCACCTGTGCACCGTAGTAGATAGTGTGCGGGTCGTGCGGATCGAAGACAATTGGCGAGGTCCATGTGAAGCGATATTTTCGCTGAGGTATCGGCGTACCGAATTCGGCTAATGGTGATGGAGATATGACCTGAGACTGACCTGTGATCCTGTTGAATCGGTACATGCCACCATAAGTGTCGCCACCATAAACGATATTCGGATTCCTCGGGTCGGGAGCAATGTAGCCGCTTTCGCCTGCCGCGACGGGGTGCCAGTTTCGGAATGTGATAGTTCCGTCGTTGCTTCTGCTGGTTATACAGACTGTACCAGCATCCTGCTGTGCTCCGTAGATCCTGAATGGGAAATGATTGTCCGTAGTGACGTGATACATCTGCCCTGTCGGCTGGTTGTACCAACTGCTCCATGTCTTTCCGCCGTCGACGCTTATGACTGTACCCTGATCAGATGCAACGATCATACGTTTATCATCAGTCGGGTCTACCCATAGAAAATGATAATCGTCTCCGCCGGGGGCACCTTTGATGGCTTCCCAGGTCTTGCCGCCATCGGTCGATCTCATCAGCGCTACGTTAGGCACATAGATTATGTTCGGATTTTGCGGATCAACAACAAGACGGCTGAAATACCACATCCGGCTGACAATTCGAGGATCGTTTCCTGCAAGCGTCCAACTTTTCCCTCCGTCATTAGAGTGATAGAGTCCGGAGCCCTTCTTCAATGCATCGATAATCGCATATAGATTCTCGCCGTGCGAGCCTGTCACCACCGACAATCCGATTCTGCCGAGAGGTCCTTCAGGAAGTCCATGGCTTCCGACTTCTGCCCATGTCTGTCCCTCATCCGTAGATTTGTAAATTCCGTCGGCACGCCAATCCGACTTGCTCACGGCAGAACCTTGATCCGGCGGATACTGGCTCCATGGTGGTCGCCGTGCCATCCACATGGAAGCATAGACGACTGACGGATCTTCCGGATCCGATGCCAGATCGATTGCGCCGACATTTGGTCCCTTGTATAGAACTTTCTCCCAGGTTTTTCCTCCGTTCGTCGTTCGAAACACACCACGCTCTTCGTTCGGGCCGTAGGCATGACCCAGTGCCGCGACCAGTACGATGTCCGGATTCTTCGGGTCTATCAATATCCTGCCGATCTGCCGCGTATCGCCGAGGCCGAGATGTATCCAGTGTTGACCGCCGTCGGTGGTCTTGTAAACGCCATCTCCGTAAGTGATGTCGGAGCGCATATCTGCTTCGCCGGTTCCTACATAGATAATGTTCGGATCGGATTGAGAAATTGCAAATGAACCGACAGACGGATTCATCTGCCCATCTCCGATAGGGTTCCAGGTCAGCCCGGCATTTGTTGTTTTCCACATACCACCATCGACCGAGCCGAAATAGAAGACATACGGATTTCCGGGAATGCCCGAGGCAGCAAGTGCGCGACCACCCCGAAAAGGTCCGACAAGACGCCAGTGCATCGAGGACAAGTTCACATTCAGTGCCCCTTGAGCAATGCTTGGCGAAAGCGATGAAAGGATTATCGCAGCAGTCGCAAACAAAGTGAAAAGTGTCTTCATCGCCCAAAACCAACGCGACCAGGAAGTCTTGGGAGATGGATGTGGTTCATATAAAATCGACAGGCGGTGTGTACTCAGGGACGGCATTTTTCTTACCTTTCAACTTTGGTGCTACTCCAGGACAAGAGGTGGCAAGGGTTACGGTTGGTCGATCCATCTCATAGATGAAACAGCGGAGCTAAAATGATTGTTCATAATCACGGTGAATAAATGTAATTACAATATGTAGAAACTCAAACGTGAATTCAGGCGAATCATTAAATTGATCAGACTCTCTTTCGAATCCGAACACTTGGTGTAAGGAAGCGACTCGTTGCGGATAACTGTCCTGGAGATCCGGCCGAAAAGCCTTACCACAAAGACTCAAAGGCTCAAAGAAAAATGTTTGGTAGTGGTGTCGTTGTACAACACTTAGTGTCCCTGCCTGCGGCAGGCAGGTTGGTGACTTGTCACGAAGTGATGCCTTTGGCAGTGGTTGCGCTTTTCGGCCGCGCTCCTAGATGAAGCTCCTGCCTGTCACGACGCTGAAACCTTTCACAGACAGATCCTCACTGGAGACGGTTTTGCCTCCTTGCTCTCTGCCCAGAGCCATCTTCCATTGATACAACCCGGACAACAGATGACTGGTCTCGCGAAGGAGCATGGAGAAAGTTCCGTTCTGGTCATACTCATCCGCATCTTCCTTCGAATTCCAAACGGTCATTGATATCACCTCGTCTTTGTCGCTCGCGCTCTCGGTCAGGTAAGCATAACGACATCCTTTCGTAATATGAAGAACCGGAAGAATCCTCGATTGATATATCTGCTTGAGCTCGTCGATTTTACCCGGCCTGAGCCTCAAGGAGAGAACTCGGACAAAGAGCGTTCCCGGGTCTTCGGATGGGGTTGAGGTTTGAGGAATGGGGCTCACATTGTAAGCCTTCACTTCCGGCTCTTCAACGCCGGGCAAGTACTCGATCATTTGGTCGGCCGTGAGCTGGACTTTCCATTCGGCGGCAGTCGCGAAATACGCCGTGACCTTATCGAGAAGGCGTGCATACGTCCCGTCACGGACGTATCGGTCTGCAGCATCGGGGCTCTCCCATAGAGTCAACGAAATGAATTCGTCAGGTTGAGCAGCACTTTGTGCAAGGCTCGCGAACCTGCACCCATCCACCTTTTCAAGCTCCGGTACAATTTCCTTCTCGTATGATGATTTCATTTGGCTTGTACTATCCGGCCTGACCTTGAGCTGAACAAGTCTCATAAACATTCAAGTCTCCTCCTCTTCTGTGCGGGTAGACGGTTGATTCGAAGCTAACTACCACCGGCAAAGCCGGTGGCTTCTGAAAAGGATATATGTCCAACAGATCTTGTCATTCAAGAAATTCAGCATCTCCAACCGAACTCACCCCCGTCCCCTCTCTTTCGAAAAAGA
>JAKASW010000288.1 GCA_021818875.1 Bacteroidota bacterium | reverse complement strand
AACAAGCATCAGGTATTTCTTCATGATTTCCAATTCACTTCCAGTGACCGTCACCGACAAAGCCAGTGCCCTGACCCTGACGGTGACGGTCACTGAGACCTTTCTTTATTCGATTGTCCTGAGGAACTCCAGCACCGCGCGCGCCTGATCCTTCGTCAGATTCTGATCAGGCATCTTGGGAACGTTGGAGAATTTCTTCATCAGTGCCTTAACATTAGCATCTTTTTGCTGCATCACGGCAGTGTTCAGCAGATAGTTCATGATAAACTCCGGGGTTTGCTTCTTTGCAATCCCGCGAAGTGGGGGTGCCAGCTTCGTCTGGTTGACACTATGGCAGAGATAGCATTTTGAATAGAAGATCGAATTCCCTTCGTCAACCAGGCTCTGGTCGATCTTGCCTAACTTCACGTTTTTGATCGGTCCTATACCATTGTCGACGGCGGCTTTCTTCCCTTGAGGTAAGAATCCCATCATGACAAATACCATCACTGACAAAAAGAACGTAGAGACCATTGTCTTTTTCATTTTAACTTTCCTTTTAAAAGGCGAACCATGTTAGTAAGTAAAGGGTGTTATTATCGGAGGCATTTCTTCCAAAACCATCGTAATTCGTCGAGCCTCCGTTGAATTCCGAGTACGCGACATACTGGAGAGTAAATTGAGTATTGAGCCACGGTATATAAGACAACTGACCGATGATGCCGCTGCTGTTCGGCGAGCCGTTTGCGCTTCCCGTGACAGCGCTTGGTGCGTAGAGCACCGGATCGGTCGTGCCGCTGGTCGTGAAGTATCCCAACGCCACGGCGAATGGAGCAGAAAAATTATAGTTTGCGTCTACCTTGAACATATTGAGGGTAAGACTGTTTGAGGACCAACCGCCTGCAACATAAGTCGCGTTGAGACTTTGGTTCTCGGTAATGTAACTCGCGTGAGCGATCAGCTCACCGCCGCCCAGCGCATTCTCATACTGCGCATCAAATCCCACATCGGTATATTTGTCGGTCGGCCCCGAGATCCCGGCAGGAAATACGCCTGTTGCCAAACCGAATGTTCCCACCTCAATATACTGTTTACTCCAACTGTGCTGCAGTGCCACTCGCCAGTAAGGCGACACACCCTTTATATTGTCTGTCCAGGTGTTGTCGGCGGGATATGACACTCCCTGAATCGCAGAATGATACCCACTCACGCCAACATAAAGAAGGTTGTCGTACAACCCGTACGCTCCGAGTCCGAGCACATTTCCGGAGAAAGCGCCGTCGATGATGGGCCACCAACTCGGCGTAGGTGCAGAGGCAGATGAAGCGTAAGGGAATCCCCATGCCGGCGTTGAATTCCAGACGTCTTCCATAGTTGGATTATTGTTAAGAGTGATTCCGTACAGCAAGTCCTTGCCGGCAAGCATCGTGTGGTTGGCATATCTGAACTCCGCCATATCCATGCCGATTGTCCCTGCTGACGGATCGTAAGTGAGCTGAATGTATGAACCAAGATTCGGAGTCAACTCACCGGACAGGAAAAGGCTGAGTTGTTGTGGGAATTGGGTGGCACTTGCTTCCGCACCCGGCGTTGCTTTCCTAACCGCAGTGTAAGAAGACATAACCATCGCGCTCAAAGGAAAGTCCTTGAGTATCTGTAAATCTTTGCTCTTATCATGGGACGCAACCAGAGTTGGAGATCCGACCATGGTGTATCCGTTCAGCTTGAACAACCTGCCAAACGGCGTCAGTTGAGGGAAGTTGTAATGACAGGCGCTGCACGCCAGTCCGGTTTGCCGTGCGTAGCTTGGTATCGCATAGCTGTTTGAACTTGATAGAATCACGACAGCCCCGATTAGAGCCACCACGAGCATAAGACTTCGCCCGGTCACATCAGCCGGGTTGTACCTCGTTCGTAGTTTCACGTTGACCTCTGAATTGTTCTTTTTAAGTTTTAAAAATGTTTCGATATAGTTTTTCTAGCTTGTCTTACACACCCGCAATGAGTGCCGCACAGCATCCTGAAGCTCCTTCAATTCCAGAGGCTTCAGGAGCACGCGCTCGACACCGTACGATTTCAATTCCGACTCGCTCGCCGTATCAGGATACCCGGTTATGACAATAATCGGAGTTTTGGTCTGCAATCGCCTCGCATGAATTATGAAGGTGACTCCCGATTCGAGATTTAACCTGAGGTCCGTGATGAGAAGATCGAATTTTTCATTCTCCAGTCTCACCAAAGCCTCCCTCGGAGTGGGAGCAGCTATCATGGCACACCCTTCCCCTTTCAGGAAATCCCGAAATGCAAGAAGGATGTTTTTGTCGTCATCCAGAACAAGAACTCTAGGCTTGCGGGTCACGATGGTACATAATTCTTACATCCCACTGCAATGGCTGTGCCGGCAAGTGGAAAGCGTTTACTGATTATCCTATGGATTTCTGGAGGTTTTTACTCGGTCAGAGGCCAATCTGACAAGCGGCGCTTGCAGAGTGGAAAGTGAAAGTGGCACGTACCAAATGATGAAGGTACTCTTCAGCCCGGTCTATCGAGGAGCTGAAGTAACATTTTGTGAGCCCTATGCAACCCCGACGCTGACTGTCGGATGCACAAGCGGCAGGAGGATCCTGAATCTCGTGCCGACTCCCGGTTTACTCTCGACAACGACTATTCCCCCGTGACCGTTGACGACCCGCTTCGCCATGGATAGACCAAGCCCCGTCCCATTGGGCTTAGTTGTGAAGAACGGATCAAAAATCCTGGAAATGTTCGTCTTCGTGATCCCGGGACCGGTATCTGCAATTTCAATTTGAACGCATTCGGTTCCCTTCTTGAGAACGATTTCTTCGAGGTCGGTGTGATCGTCGGGCGATGTCTCAGTCATTTCCACATACATAAAATCCCGGAGCGTCTTCCCGATTTTAGTCCGCCTGGTGACTATTGTGATCGACGAGTTTTGCCGAATCAACGCGGGAAGGGATTGTGGAGAGATGTTTCTTTCTTCAATTGCCTGAACCGCATTGAAGACGATGTTCACGAGTGCTTCCCGCAAATGCACAACGTCGACCATCAAATCAGGAATTGTCACATCCGGATTATTCTCGATGGTCACACGAGATTTCTCGGCCCTTAGTTTCACGAATGCGATGCTCTCCTCTACTACATGGTTGACCGATGACAGGCGGAAATCCATCTTGGTGGGCCGGGCAAATCCGAGAAGCTCAGAGACCGTGGTCTCCATACGATATGCTGAATTAAGCGCCACCGTCAGGGACTCCTTCTTCGACCGGTCGAGGTCATCCGACTCATTGAACAACTGAAGTATCATCTTGATTGAAGTAAGCGAGTTCCGAAACTCGTGGGCGATGAAAGCGGCGAGCTCGCCCATCGTTGCAAGTTTTTCGGTCTTGAGCAGATGCTGCTCGAGTTTCTTCCGGCTGGTCACGTCGGTTACAATTTCCAGGACAGCCTCGACTTCCCCATCCTTCTGCATCGGAACCGAGAAGTGCTCGATGAATCTATCTGTCCCGTCCGGTCCGACAATACGGTCCAGGTGCCCTTCGGATTTGCCGGACAGCACCACTCCGCGGCTCACGCACTTCTGACAAAATCCCGCCTTGCAAAAGAAATCACAACAGACTTTGCCGATGACCTCTTCCGGTTGGTAGCCGGTCACCTTACCAAGCGCCGCGCTAACCGATTGTATTGTCAAATCCCGGTCAAGGACCAGCAGTGCACTTGGGACGTTGTCGAGTATGGTTTGAAGCTTCGACTTCTGCTCTCGAAGCTCCGCTGTTCTCTCAGTGACTTCTTTCTCCAGGCTCACTTTATGATCCATCAGCTCGCGGTCTCGTACCAGGATCGAGTCGGCCATGGCATTGAACTGGTCTGCAAGATTTTCGATCTCGTCTCTTGTCTCAATCTTCAGTCTATGCTCGTAGTTTCCGCCGGAAATGATTTCTGCGCCGCGGCTCAACTCCTCAATCGGCCTGGTAAACTGGTTTGTAGCTACGAGGCTCAGCGTGACTGACAGGACAAGAACGCCCAGAATGGCAGCGCCGAAAGCAAAAGAGACAAAATAGGCAGGCCTCATCAATACTGCCTTTGGAATGGTCTCTATAACGAAGAGTGGAATCGAAAACCCCGCCTTTTCATCTCCGCTGTTCGGTGCTGTATTCTTCGAAAAGAGAGGGGCGTATGAGACCACTTCACCGATACCTTTCGTGATGATGCCGGCCGTCCCTGAAAGCAGCTTCGCCGAAACCGAACGAGAGTAATCATTATCGATGCTTTCTCCGGTCGTGATGAACAGCTTTTTCCAATCTCTCCTCTTTTGAGAGTCATACAAAAAATGCCCATCACCGCTCACCAACATCACTCTGCTGGAGTAGCTCCGCGGGGAGGCAGACGCCATGACCTGAAAGAAAGTCGATGCAAAAAGATCTGCAACCAGAATACCGACACGTTTGTCATGAAAGTAGAGGGGTGTCGCGAAACTTACCACCGCGACGCGGCCCAGCTTCTCGTTCGGAACTTCCGCCGGTGAAAAGGCTGTCTGGTTTTTTTTCAACATTCTGGTAAGGAACACGTAATAATATTCGCTTGTCCGGCTGAGTTTTCCGCGGGGAGTGACGGCAAATCCTCCAATGCCAAACTTTCCCGATGTAGACTGCACTCGCAAAATGTCCAAACCGTTTGCATCGAGAATTCTGATGCGATAGTATATCTGTTTTGTCCGCTCAAAATCCAGGAGCTCAGCTTCCAGAGAACTAACTGACCCGTATCGTGGAGCACCACGTTCTGCCAGTTGCCGTCCAAGCTCTTTGATTTGATAGGACTCGGCAAGGAATCTCAAGTCTGTCTCCACACCCGACAGGAAATCACTCGCGCGCTGCCGGACCAGCACTACATCCTGGTCCAGGTTCCGCGTGGCAGTGTTCACCAAATTTCCTGCAGTCGACCATACAGCAAACACTCCGACCAAAGCAATCGGAACGATTGAAATGCCTGAAAAAGCTATGATCAGCTTGGTCCTGATCGATAGCCAGGAAAAGAGACGATTGACGTTAATCTCTACACCTTTTTCCTGAAGTCGTTGGGATTGATTCCGTGCTTGGAGAGCAATCGCTGAAAATTCTGCCTCGTCATGCCCGATGACTGCGCTGCTGCAACCACGTTTCCCTTGAACTCCCTCATAGCTTCCGTAACGAATCCTTTTTCAAAATCGTCGATGATTCGATTTCTTGCCTCGGCAAACTTTCCGGCAG
>JAKASW010000287.1 GCA_021818875.1 Bacteroidota bacterium | reverse complement strand
AGTCACGGTTGTTTCCGAGACAGAAGCTGATGCAATTGATGCGGCAAGCACAGAAGTAACTTGCAGAAACCTTCGGACCGGAGAACATTTCTCTCTGCACTACGATGCGTTACTCGTTGCAACCGGTGCTGAACCTTTGATGCCGGATTTCCCTTTCGTGGAATCCCCCTATATTTACTCTTTCTATTCTCCATCCGATGCAATACACCTCCGAGAAGCCGCACAGCAGGGCAAAATCGGAAATGCCGTGGTAATCGGAGCCGATCTTGTCGGATGCGAATTGAGTGAAGCGTTAACGGTGCTTTGGGGAATCGAGACAATTCTTGTTGAGAAAGATGAGTCGATCCTGCCGGACGTTCTTGATCCGGAACTATCACTCTATCTTCAAAGCCGTGTCGATCCTGCCAAGGTTCACCTTATGCTTTCCGCTCCGGTCGAGCGCATTGAATGCAATGAGAACGGCTCCCCCGTTGTCTTCACTCGGGATGCCAAGCAGATCAAATGCGACGTTGTCATCAATTGTTCCGGGCTCAATCCCAATTCGGCACTCGCTCAGCAGATTGGCGTCATGGTGGGACACCATGGTGGAATTCTCGTTGATGAGAACATGAAAACGAGTGTGTCTGGCGTATGGGCAGCAGGAAACTGTGTAGAGACCCGGAACCTGGTTACAAATAACTTTGACTTCTTACCGTTCGTTTCGTGTGCAAACAGGATGGGACGGGTTGCCGCCAACTCGATTATGGGGGTTGACGATTCGTTCAAAGGCACTGTCGGTACAGTCTCGCTTAAGTTCTTTGACAACATCGTGGCTGCTTCAGGGCTCACAATGAGGAAAGCGAAAGAACTCAGACTTGATGTCGGGAGTGTCATAGGCTGTTGGTCAGACAGGCCTGAATATAACCCCGAAGGAAAACTCATCTTTGGCAAACTCGTTTACGAGAAGGGGAGCCTTAGGCTGTTAGGGCTGCAATTGGTCGGCGAAGGCGAAGTGACACGCTACATCGACGTCTTCTCTGAATTGCTGTCGCAGGGTAGAGCCATAAACGACTTGCTTAATCTTGAGCACGCATTCTCACCAGATCATTCTTCACCTGTTTCTCCGTTGAATTACCTGGGCTTCATGGCAATCAGCCAGGAGAAAGACGGACTGAGGAACATTAGCCCCGTTGCAGCTTTAACATTTGATGGAACAATAATCGATGTCAGGGAGAATTCGGAAATGGGTTCTCTCCCTTTTGCGGGAGAATCGATTCATATACCATTGGCTGAACTTCGATCGAGGCGAAGCGAATTCTCGGGTCAAGAACGCCTTATCTTCGCGTGCTCAAAGGGACCAAGGGGCTACGAAGCTGCACGACTCTTTCATAATTATGGTCACAAGAATGTCGCCTATTTAGGTGGTGGAATCGCGCTGTATAACAAGTTAGTCGCGAAAGCTCGTCGCGAAAATAACAAATTGAAGGTTGACTTATAGTCAGGAGGGCATATGTCGATCATAACAATTTCGAGGGGATCATTGAGCGCATCATCGATGCTTGCTCGGAAGGTTTCGGAAAAACTAGGTTGGCCTGTGGTCACAAGAGAAGATGTGTTGGCCGCGGCCGAGAAGTATGGAATCAGGGAGACCGGGCTCGGTGAGCTGTCGTTCATTGAAAAGTCACCAAAACTTTTAGACAAGATGGGCGACAAGAAACGACAGTATCTTGTATGTTTCCAGACCGCACTTTTCGACTTTGCGTTGAAGGGAAGTTTGGTCTATAACGGTCACCTGGCTCAATTTCTCCTGACTAAGATTCCTTTTGTTCTACGCGTCCTTCTGACGGCACCGACCGAGTTCAGGGTCAAGAGTGTGATGGGCGAGAGTGGCAAGTCGCGAGAAGATGCCATTGCATACATAAAACTCATCGACGAGAGGCGAGAAAAGTGGTCTCACTTCCTTTACGGAGTTGATTGGAAAGAGCCTTCCAATTACGACATTGTCTTTAACATAGAAAGAGTCAACATCGATGTTGCGGCAGGACTGCTTGCGGAGATCGTCTCAGGCAAGGAGTTTCAAGCGGGTGGACAGGCAGAACAGTTGCTCCGCGATTTACATCTGGCCTCTCTAGCAAGAGTATCTTTGCGGCAATCGCCGAGGACAAAAGGAAGTGAAGTTGAGATAGAAGCTGATTCTACCGTCGGCTCGTTAGTGGTCACAGGCGACTGCCCGAGAGTCGGAGCGGGAATGTGGGAAAGCGATATCAGGGCCGTCCTGTCCCAGGTCGAAGGTGTGAAAACTGTTGAGGTTAAGAAATCAATTGTAGGTTATTATGAATGAGCTACTATCTACCGACCTTCTTGTTGTTGGGGCCGGCATTGCTGGAATCACTGCTGCCGTGGAGGCTGCCGAAACGGGATTGAGAGTGGTCCTTATTGAGAAACGTCCATATATCGGCGGAAAGGTCACGCAATTCAGTAAGTACTTTCCAAAGATGTGTCCTCCACGCTGCGGGCTGGAGATCAACATTCGCAGGCTTCGAACCAATCCGATGATAAAGGTACTTACACTCGCAGAGGTTAAAAATGTTGTTCAAGATGCCGGAAGACAGAACGCAACCATAAAGCTAATGCCACGTTATGTCAACGACCGTTGCACCTCATGCGGCGACTGCGTGAAAGTTTGTCCGGCAACTAGAAAGAATGATTTCAATTACGGAATGGATTTGACAAAAGCGATCTACATCCCATACGAAGATGCTTATCCGCAGCAATTTGTCATCGATACGACGACATGTCTCGAAGGGATCCATTCAGACAAAGGGAGCGACTGCAACAAGTGTGTGGAGGTGTGCAAGTACGGCGCGATAGACCTCAGTGCAAAGGAAGAAACAATGACGGTGGATGCCGGTTCGATCATCTGGGCAACCGGATGGGAGCCGTATGACGCGAACAAATTAGATGTGCTGGGCTATGGAAAATTCGCTGACGTAGTTACGAACGTGATGATGGAACGAATCGCCTCGCCTGATGGACCAACAAAAGGTCAATTCCTTAGACCTTCAACCAAGGAGAAGGTAGGTAGCGTTGCTTTTGTGCAGTGTGCTGGTTCAAGAGATGAGAATCATCTCGAATATTGTTCTTCGGTCTGCTGTATGGCATCGTTGAAGCACGTGAGGTATGTAAGAGAACAGAACCCCGATGCGGAGGTGCACGTGTACTATATCGATGTGCGTTCGAGCGGCGTCTTCGAAGATTTCTACACTGCAGTGCAGAAAGACGAAAAGGTGCACTTCCATAGAGGCAAGGTTGCCAAGGCGTTCCAGGATGTTTCTACCGGAAAGATGGTTGTCGAGGCAGAGGACTCCATGACAGGGAAGTTGCTGCAGAATTCCGTCGACTTAGTGGTACTGGCGACCGGGATGCGACCGGCGAGCACAGGCTTGCCTGTCAACGGTTCGGTGATAGATAAGAACGGATTTCTGATGGAAGATGGATCCGATATGATAGCCTGCGGCGTGGTCACCGAACCCAAGGACGTTGCGGCAGTGGTTCGTGAGGCAACAGGTGCGGTGGCAAAGGCGTTGATGAGAGGGAGTTATGGCCATAGAAACTAAAGTTGGTGTTTACCTCTGTTCCGGTTGTGGTATCGACGAGTCGTTGGATATGGATAAACTGGCACAGGTGGCCTCGAAGGAAAATAAAGTTCCGGTCTGCAAAATCAACCCGTGGCTCTGCAGCTCGCAAGGGATTAACGGAATAAATTCCGACATCAAGAATGAAGGATTGAACAGAGTTGTCATCGGTGCATGCTCGCTGAGAGTCCACTCGGACACCTTCCAATTCGATTCGGGTATTTTAGCAGATCGTGTCAACCTTAGAGAGAATGTCGCGTGGACTCACACGCCGAAGGATGAAGATACTCAAATGCTCGCAGAGGACTACCTTCGAATGAGCATTGCCAAGGTCAGAAACTCCGAGCCGCCGGAAGCATCAAAGTCGGATGTGAATGAAACCATCCTCGTCGTTGGCGGCGGTATTACCGGCTTGACTGCGGCCCTTGCCGCAGCGAAGGCAGGATATCACGTTGTATTGGCGGAAAAAGGAAAGGATCTCGGTGGATGGATAAGGAAATTCCGGAAGATTTCTCCTTACCAGGCACCCTACACAGAGCCGCAAGATTCAAGGATCGGGGATTTGATTTCCGAAGTGGAATCAAACGACAAGATCATGGTGACAACCTCCTGCATGATCGAAAAAATATCGGGTCAACCCGGACACTTCGAGGTTGTCCTTAGAATTGACGGTGGAGCGAGGACAGAACTCCTGACGGTTGGTGCAATTGTTCAGGCTACGGGGTGGAAACCGTATGACGCCAACAAGCTGGGTGATCTCGGGTATGGAAAATTCGAGAACGTAATTACTTCGGTCCAGCTCGAAGAAATGTTTAAAGCTGGAGATGGTGGAAAATCTCTTGATGGCAGAGAAATGAAAAGCGTTGCTTTTGTGCTTTGCGCCGGCTCACGAGACGAGAAGCATCTTCCATATTGTTCTTCTATTTGCTGTTCGGTTTCCCTGAAACAGGCGTTATATATCAGAGAGAAGTATCCCAATGCACTAGTCTATGTTATTTATCGAGACATCCGTACTCCCGCCCAGCATGAGTTGTTCTACAAGCGAGTGCAGAGTGACGATAGGATTTTCCTGACAAAAGGAGAAGTAGTTGGAGTCGAAAAGTCGGATACCGGTTCGATTCTAGTAGACATCGATAAGTCTTTGCTCGGCGATAAGATCCGGATTGAATCGGATTTGGTCGTGTTGGCAACCGGGATGGTTCCGACAACTCTCGTCGGTGAGGTCGAATCAGGTGAAGAAGAGACTTCAGGGGATGGAAAAACTCTCGACGGAAAGAAGGCCGCGGCATCGGCCGAAGTCGGCGCGAAGATTCTGAATCTTACCTACCGGCAAGGGACTGATCTGCCGACGTTGAAGTATGGGTTTCCGGATTCGCATTACATCTGCTTCCCATACGAAACAAGGAGGACCGGGATATATGCGGCCGGCTGTGTTCGGGCACCGATGGATTTCTTAGCAAGTAAGAATGACGCTTACGGTGCTTCACTGAAAGCAATTCAGCTCCTTCACTCCGTGAAAGCTGGAGTGGCTGTCCACCCTCGTTCAGGTGACGAATCATTTCCAGAATTCTTCCTGGAGCGTTGTACCCAAGGCAAGCGTTGTAGTGAAGAATGTCCGTTCGGTACATTATATGTGGATGAG
>JAKASW010000286.1 GCA_021818875.1 Bacteroidota bacterium | reverse complement strand
CTAAGATGCTAAAGGTTCCGCAATCTTTTGTCAGCAAAATAGAGAGCGGGGAACGAAGGATCGATCTCATCGAGTTGCGGAGGATACTTGCCTGCCTGAAAACGGATTTAGCGGAGTTTGTCAGCGAATTAGAAAAGAGGCTGAATGAAACCCAATATTAAGTTTCTCAATCAGAAACCCGAGTTCTGGGCTTATGTAAAATTGGTCAGCCAAAAAATTGGTTAAACTGAGAAGAAGACTTCTGCGATCAAAGTCCCCACAATCGAAGAAATTCAACGGGTGTTTGTCAATTTAGGGCTTGACTCGACTAACCTGACACAGGGCTCTAGTCTAACGGGATTGGGTCAGATTCTCATCAGTTACTTTCAGTACCGAGCCGATTTTCTAAACAACCACGTCAAACGGTTTCTCATGGACAAGAAAAAAGCAAAGAAGATGTTCAGGAGGCTGAAGACGAGATTGGAACCTGCTTGTCCCCTGCCGATGAATAAACAGAAAGGCGACAAGTAAGATTATATGTATTTTACCGGTATTGTCAACATGTTGATTGAGTCTAACGCGGCCGGTATTGAGTGCGACTATTCTCCAAAGGAACTCACTGCCTTCACCAAGAATGGCTTCCCCGCGAGAAGTATGTCAAGACGAATTGATGGCGCCTGCCCGAATGTCGTAAACCCGATTGCGATTTGGGAAATCAAAGAGTATTACAACACGACCACTTTCGGGAGTCGGGTAGCTGACGGCGTTTACGAGACTCAGCTCGATGGCTACGAAGTTGCTGAGGTGGTAAGATCTCTTGGAATAAGTGTGAAACACTGTTTGATGATTGATGACTACTTCACATGGTGGGTAAAAGGTCGATCGTACTTATGTCTCGTATGCGATTTGTTGCACATGGGTTTCGTAACTGAAGTGATTTTTGGTGCGGTAGTTTTGAAACGGATGCCGGAACTTGTTAATGACTGGAAGAAAGAATTACAAGGACGAAACAGATGAACACTCTAGGTCTCATCGGCGGAACCGGCTGGGTTTCGACTGTCGATTATTACCGGATCATAAACCGTGAGATAAACAACCGGCTCGGAGGACTTAGTTCGGCAAAAATACTCTTGTATTCGGTCAACCAGCAGGAATTCAGGCCGGCGACGAAACCTGAAGAGCTACAGCAATTTGCGGACTATTTGTCGGACATCGCCAGACGGCTCGAAGCGGCCGGAGCCGAATGCCTTATTCTCTGTGCCAATACTCCTCACATGGCCGCCGATCTTGTACAAAAGAGTATCGGCATTCCTCTCATACACATCGCGGAAGTTACAGCCGAAGCGATATTGAAACGGAAGATAAGAACCGTCGGCCTCCTCGGCACGAAGATGACCATGGAACAGTCGTTCTACAGGGACCGGCTGGCCAGATTCGGAATCTCCACTCTCGTGCCCGAAAAAAGCGAGCGCGAGTACATTCACCGTACCATCATGGCTGAGCTGGAGAAAGCGATACTTAAAGACGAGACCAGAAAGAGCTACCTCAAAATCATCGAAGACCTTGTGAAGAGGGGAGCAGAGGGGATCGTCCTCGGCTGCACGGAGATTCCGTTATTGATCAAGCAATCCGATACTGCCATTCCTGTGTTTGACACGACGGAGATCCATGCCATGGCCGCGGTGGAGTTCGCTTTGTCTAATTGAACCTTAATGGGTCACGTTGTATGTTTCTAAGTGATTCGCTCATTTAGAGATGAGGAAGCCGAAAAGATATTCCACCGTATCTCTTCAAGAAAATTGCCGAGTGAGATCCAGAGGGTGACGTTGAGAAAACTGAGGATGTTGAATAGGGCGATAACGTTGAATGACCTGCGCGTTCCACCCGCAAACAGGCTAGAAGCCATGAGAGGTGAAACGCACGGTCAACACAGCATCCGAATCAACGACAGATGGAGAATTTGTTTTCAGTGGCTAGACGGCGATGCCTATAACGTTGAGATTGTGGATTATCATTGAGGAGTAAATTATGCGGACAAAGAAGATTGAGGCTATACATCCCGGCGAGATTCTTCTAGAGGAATTTCTCAGGCCGATGGGCTTGAGCCAAAACAAAATTGCGATTGACATGGCTGTTCCACCTCGGCGAATCAATGAGATCGTGCTTGGCAAGCGGGGTATCACAGCAGATACCGCTCTCCGCCTGGCGAGATACTTTGGGAATTCACCGCAGTTCTGGTTAGGTCTACAGATGGACTACGACCTCGATATCGAAGAAGAACGCCTCTCCAGCCGGTTAAGACGCGAGGTGCGAGTGAGAGCGAAAGCAGTCTGAAGATCATTTCCCGGGCTATTGACCGACTTCTGGTTCACCCTTTTCTTTCTCATTCCTCGTCAGGTGATTGAACTTCTCGTCGAAATGCTGGTTGAACCAGGCATCGATGATTGACCTCTTGAACCGCCACTCTTTTCCAAGTTTCGCCGCCGGAATTCTCTTCTCCTGTGCCCACGTATAAATTGTCTGCGGCTTGACCTTCAAGTAAGCCGCGACTTCCTCGATTGTCATAATCTCGTCGTCAGGCATACTACTTCACCACCTTAGTCGAATCCGGAAATAGCTCCGGATGCAACTCCGGTTTGACTGACACTTTGGAGTCGCCGGGCGGGCTAGACAGTTGCTGAATTGAATAGACAATCGCAGTGTAGAAATTTCCCTTGTACTTTTTGAACAGGGCATAGCCGGCAGTCTTCTCAGCGAGAAAAGGCTGGAGATTCCATGCGAGCTGAATACCGACGAATGCAAGGATGATGACCCAGAACCTGAACACCACTACGCCGGTCCTCGGATAAACGTTCTTCTGTTCGCATGAATATTTCAAAGCATCGAGAACGGTTTTCATTCCGAAAATTCCTGCCACTGAAAAGATGGCGATGTGGAGGAGCTGGAGGAAGTAGTAGTTACCGCCTGTCAGGACGAAGAGCACTGCAATTGGTGCGAACGAAACCATGATGGCACCTGTCAGCACGTAGCCCGACAAAATGATGACCGTCATTTGTGAAAGCTTCATCGTCGAGCCAAGTATAAATTGTAGAACAAAGAATGCAGGGAAACAGATCAACAGCGACAATAAGAACATAAAGGGCACCTTTACGCCGGCAGATAAAGCTTGGAGAAAGCCACTGTACGAACCCATGACGAGCCCGTAAGCAAACGTGAGCCCGATGAAAAGCAGTATCAATCTCCAGATGCGCCTCCATGAATTTGTCTCGTGCAGTACTTTCTCGAAGAAATCATCCTTGTTTTGAAGGACCGGGATAAGGCCCGCGAAATCCAACTTCTCGTTTGCCATAACACGACTCCTTTTGAATGAGACAATTTAGGGATTTGCTGCCGTTATGTCAAGTTTATTCTCGTTTCTTACTGTTTCCTGTTGGTTGTATGTCTTTTGTTGTGCCGACACGAGCGAAATGGAGAGATTCTTCGGATCGGATATGCGATTGAATCCGGAAGGGGGTAATTGTCTCAGGATGTCCGCCACGGATTTTGTGACCACGGACATATAGAGGCATCATATTACATAATGGAAAGAATCACTTCTGAGACCACGATCGAAGATTTGGTCACGATGCTTCCGGCGTCCGTAAGCTACCTAATGGAGAAAGGAATAAAGTGCATCGCGTGCGGAGAGCCGATCTGGGGGACACTTGAAGCGGCTGCGAAAGAGAAGGGATTCGGCGAAGAAGAGATTGGGACATTCATCACCGAATTGAACATCCTGGTACACGGTCGAGCTGAAGGCGGTCGTTAGAGACCGACGCTTCGTGCACCGAAGAAACTCTGGAGGCGTCTCTCGAATTGTTGGGCCTGTCCGTTTCGCGCGGACGGTGTTTGCTACCCAGTTCTGACTCCGGACCGGATGCGATTTGGCGGCCCGGTGACTTCAAAATCGCGTTTCTATTTTCAGTTAGACGTTGTGCTTCTTCACGAACGTCCCATTGTCCAATTCCTCGAACGCCCGCTGAAGTTCTCCCTGGTGGTTCATGACTATCGGGCCGTACCATGCTATCGGCTCGCCGATCGGTCTCCCTGAGAATAGGAGGAACCTGACAGGTTCATCTGCTGTGGTAACGCTCACCGCTTCACCGTCGTCAAAAAGAATGAGGCTCTCGTTGTCGATTATCTGTTTCTTCTCGTCGTTTGTTTCTTCACTGCTTTCCACTTCGTACGAAAAAAGGTCTTTATCGCGGGTGAAGTATCCTTTGCCGTCGATAACATAGGCGATCACGGTGTGGCCCTTTGTTGTCGGCAGATCGAAGCTCGCGTTTGCCGGCATCGTGACGTCGAGGTAAAGTGGCGTTATGACTATGTCGGTAACCGGACCCTTCACTCCTTCAACCTCTCCGGCGACCACTTTAATCGTCGGCCCGTTTTCTCTTGTAACGACAGGGAACTGACCGTTCTTCACTTCCTGGTAGCGCGGGTCCATCATCTTATGTGTCTTTGGAAGGTTCGCCCACAACTGGAACCCGTACATCTCTCCAACATCGTTCCCCTTCGGCATTTCCTGGTGAATGATTCCGCTGCCTGCGGTCATCCACTGTATGTCTCCGGCCGAGATATTTCCCTTGTTTCCCATACTGTCGCCGTGTTCGACATCGCCTTTGAGCACGTAAGTAATTGTCTCGATTCCGCGGTGTGGGTGCCAGGGAAAGCCTTTCAAATATTGCTCCGGGTTACTTGACCTGAAGTCGTCAAGGAGCAAAAACGGGTCGAACATCTTTACTTCGTGGAAGCCAAACGCGCGTTTCAAATGCACTCCGGCTCCTTCAAGTGTGGCTTTACTCTTGAATACTCTTTTTATTTTTCTGTAGTCAATTCCCCTCGTTTGGATGATTGACATGTTCTCCTCCTCTCTGTACGGATTAGATTCCGAGCGTGCAATTTAGATTCTTCAGCTTCAACAGATCCTCAAAGGCGTTTGGTTCCAGTCTGATCTGTGACGAAGTGTAGCACGGCGCGGAAAGCGCTGCTGATCTCCAGCATCGACCGACAACCTGTAACCTCGCTGTTCAAATCTCCGTAGTCCTTTCTGAGGCTGCTGAATCCGCAGAAATGAATCTTTTTGAAGACAACGCTCCGGTTCGTACCATGAGGCGCTGCCAAGTTATCTGGAGGGACAGATCGAAAGCCGTTGTTCAGCTTAGTTCAAGCAACCGTCTGCAGACGCTGCTGACGATTCTGCTCAGCCATTATCGTCTAAAGTATGCCATCGCCCAATTTTAGCCTACTGCGATAGTTTGTGAAAGGAGAGATCG
>JAKASW010000285.1 GCA_021818875.1 Bacteroidota bacterium | reverse complement strand
TATATTCGGATCTTTGCTACAATCACCAATTACATTCTGTTTGCTTCCATCGATTGCAAAGAAGCCATCGTCCTTCCTTGTCTATTCCGCCATTCCCAATCTTGATTAATATGCCCGCGCCTGCTATATTTTCCGACAAAATCCGGAGAAAGAATTGTCTGCTGAATACTCGACCAGGAGCTTTGTGCTCAAAGATGACGAAAAGAAATGGTTTGTCGTTGATGCAAACGGCAAGACTTTGGGGCGCCTTGCAACAAAAGTGGCGGTCCTATTGAGAGGAAAAGACAATCCTCGCTTTACTAGCCACAACGATACCGGAGGCTTTGTCATAGTAGTAAATGCCGAGAAAGTAAAGGTGACCGGTAAGAAGGCTGACAAGAAAGTGTACTTTCACTACACAGGTTATCCGGGCGGTGCAACGTATGTGAGATATAAGGAGCTTTTGCAGAGGAAGCCTGAAAGCGTGATTGAGCACGCGGTGAAGGGGATGCTTCCTAAGAACCGACTGGGTGCGCGCTTGTTTACCAAACTTAAAGTGTATGCCGGCCCTGATCATCCCCACAAGGCGCAGAAGCCCGCAGCAGTCGAAATCTAAATAGGTCTACGACCTCATAGAGGAGTTTTATGGCTTCAGTTCAAAACGCTCAAAGCTCTGTCGGCAGACGAAAGACATCTACCGCGAGGGCCAGGCTTGTTCCTGGAACAGGGAAAATATTTGTGAATGAACAACCGCACTTTGAATACTTCCCGGTTGTATCGGTGCAGAACGAGCTCTTCAAGCCTTTCGAGGCTACTGAGACTCAAGGGAAGTACGATGTTCACGCAATCGTCGATGGCGGTGGATTGTCGGGGCAAGCGGGGGCACTCAAGCTTGCTATAGCAAGAGCTTTAGTGAAAGAAGGCGAAGAGATGCGTCCCCGTTTGCGGGCGGCCGGAGTCTTGACTCGCGACCCGCGCATGGTGGAACGCAAGAAGTATGGTCGTCGCAAGGCGCGCAAAGCCTTCCAGTGGACCAAACGTTAATTAACCGATTGATAAAAATCATACTTCCTGAGCCGAACCCGCGCTCGCGGAAATAGGCTTTCCGGAGTCTGAACCGGAAATTTGCACGGTGGTGTCCCGATTACAATCGGGGTTCTGTGTGAAGATGAGGGAAGTAGAAGTGATTATGGGAACGGTAGGTCCAGCTTACGCTGGCTCTACAAAACGACCCATAACCAGAAAACCAAAGGAGAAATTTAAGTGGCAAGAGTGACAGTCGAAGATCTTCTCGCGTCCGGAGCTCATTTCGGACATCTTACACGCCGGTGGGATCCCAAGATGAAACCTTACATCTTCATGGAACGCAACGGTATTCACATCATTGATTTACGGCAGACGCAACGGCTCCTTGACGATGCGTGCGATGCAATTTCCAATATTGCCGCGGAGGGTAGGAGAGTCCTCTACGTCGGCACCAAGAAGCAGGCGCGTGACATTATAAGGCAACAAGCTGAGCGAGCCGGAGTCCATTACGTGACGGAGCGATGGCTCGGAGGGATGCTTACTAACTTCACTACAATCAGGAAGAGTGTCCGTCGTCTCCAGCATATCGAAAAGATGGAGGCCGACAACACTGTAGAAAGTATGACTAAGAAGGAAGGCCTGCGGCTCAAAAGAGAAAGGGAGAAGCTGGAAAAAACCTTGTCCGGCGTGCGCGACATGAACAAACTGCCCGGAGCGGTCTTCGTGGTGGACATAAAAAAGGAACACATAGCAATCCAGGAAGCCGAGAGACTCGGCATTCCGATTTTTGCGATGGTGGATACGAATTGCGATCCGGATCCGATTAATTACATAATTCCATCGAACGACGATGCGGTGAAAGCAATCGAAGTGATCACGACCGCGGTCACGAATGCTTATGTTGAAGGTACACAGCGTCAGAAGGAACTGAAAGTGGAGGCTATGATGGAACAGTCCGCCACTCCCGCTCAAGCGGCAGCTAAAGAGGAAAGTGGAAAATAAAAATGGAAATTACCGTCGATATGGTGAAATCGCTCCGGGAAGTGACGGGGGCAGGTATGATGGAATGCAAGAAAGCTCTACAGGAAGCAAAAGGTGATGTGGAGCAGGCAAAGAAGATCCTTCGCGCTCATGGTGCCGAGGTCGCAGAGAAACGGGCAGGCCGCGTTGCGAAGCAGGGTGTGGTGGAAGCGTACATCCACGCCGGCGGGAGAATTGGAGCGATGGTTGAGCTGAATTGTGAGACCGACTTTGTTGCCAGGACAAATGAATTCAAGCAACTGGCTAAAGACATAGCCATGCAGATAACCGCGATGAATCCTTTAGTTGTAAGTCTGGAAGAACTTCCGAAGGAATTGGTCGAGAAGGAAACGAAAGACTACCTGGAGCAGGCGCAAAGTGAAGGCAAGCCTAAAGAAGCACTGGAGAAGATTGTGGAAGGCAGACTTGAGAAGTACTACCAGGAAGTGGTACTGCTTGAACAGGCATTCATCAAGGATCCTCAGCGAAGCATAAAGGAGCTGGTTGCGGAGATGTCAGGCAAGACAGGCGAAATGGTTTCGATTAGAAGATTCCAGAGGTTCGAACTCGGGGTCGACGGTTCCAAATGAAGTTGTGTGACTTGCCCGCCTGCAAAAGGCGCAGGTGAATAAAGCTTTCAGAGCTGCACTTCGGTCGCCGGACGGTGCAGCTTTTTTTTAATTTTCTCTCGTTAACTTTGACATGGAGGGTGGATGGACCTGAAGTATAAAAGAATTTTGCTGAAAGTCAGTGGTGAATCCTTGATGGGAGAAAAAGGATACGGCATCGATTCTGAAGTCCTGGCGAAATTTGCTAATGAAGTAGCAGCCGTCCATGCCATGGATGTGGAAACCGGCATAGTAATCGGTGGGGGAATCATATGCCGAGGAATTGCCGCAGCGGCCGACGGTGTCGACAAAGTCGTCGGGGACCAAATGGGGATGCTTGCGACGGTCATCAATGCGCTGGCGCTTCAAAATGTATTAGAGAAGAAGGGAATATTCACCAGGTTGATGAGCGCGATAAGCATGGAGGAAATTGCGGAGCCATACATTAGACGCAGAGCAATTCGTCACCTCGAAAAGGGGAGAGTTGTCATATTTGGCGCTGGTACCGGTAATCCGTACTTCACGACCGATACAGCAGCAGCACTCAGGGCGGTGGAAATAAAAGCGGATGTGATTATCAAAGGCACCAGGGTCGACGGCATATACGATTCGGATCCTGAAAAAAATCCTGCCGCAGTAAAATTTCCTGAGATATCCTATCTCGACGTTCTTAAAAAGGACCTGAAAGTCATGGATTTGACCGCGATCACCCTTTGCCGGGAGAATAAGCTCCCGATTGTCGTTTTCAATATGAATGTCCCGGGAAACCTCATGAGACTTGTTGCCGGAGAACCAGTCGGATCAACGGTACTTCAATCATAGATAAACAAGTAGAAACTGGAGGACTCTCATGCTCGACAAAATTATCCATGACACTGATGAGAAGATGAAGAAGGCAGTGGAATTCACGCGGCAAGAACTGTCGAAGCTCAGGACCGGTAAAGCGTCTGTCGCACTTCTGGATGAAATCAAAGTAGACTATTACGGGCAGAAACTTCCGATAGCTCAGACGGCAACAGTGAGCACTCCCGATGCTCACCTGATCACGGTGCAGCCGTGGGACAAAACTACGATCCAGGAAATTGAGAAAGCGATCCTGGCCGCGAACGTCGGGTTGACACCGGCGAGTGACGGTACAGTAATACGGCTGCCAGTACCGACGCTGACGGAGGAGCGGAGGAAGGAACTGGTAAAAGTTGCCAAGAAGTATGCGGAGGATGGGAAGGTTTCGGTCAGAAATCTTCGCCGGGACTCGAATGAGCATTTGAAGAAGGCGGAGAAAGATGAGCACGTCTCTGAGGATGAGCGAAAGCATGGCGAAGGGGAAGTTCAGAAATTGACCGACAGGTATATCAAGCATCTCGATGAAATACTCGCGGGCAAAGAAAAAGAAATAATGGAGGTCTAGAGAGACGCCTTATTCGGCCGCGACCGGTTCAGTGTATTTGCTGAGCGGCAACTCTACCGTCACCGTTGTCCCCGCCCCCGGGCCGCTTTCAACCTTTATCTTCCCTCCGTGTGCTTCGGCGAGTGACTTTGATATTGATAGTCCAAGACCTGATCCTCGCTGGACTCCCTCCGAGGATCTCGACTTGTCGGCCCTGTAGAACCTGTCGAACACGTAGGGAAGGTCTTCCGGCGGAATGCCTATGCCTCTGTCGATTATCTTGAGTTCAACGGAATTGTCGTTTGAGCTTTGTACGACCCGTATGGTGCCGTTCTCTTCGGAATATTTTATTGCATTATCGAGAAGATTCATGAGGACGCTGAGAAGTTTATCTCTATCGCCGTCGACAATCACCTCTTCATGTTCCTCCTCCGCTTTGTTTTGAACCTCGTAGCTGATCGAGATCGATCTTTTCGAAGCATAGGCGGAAGTTTTCGAGATTGCGTCGAGCATGAGCTCGTCGATCCTCACAGGTTTCTTCTGAAGTTGCAGTAGTCCACTTTCCAGCCTTGCCATAGTGAGAAGTTCTTCGACGATATTTGTGATCCTTTTGATTTCTTCGACAGCGCTTGTAAGTATGCCGACGTAGTCCTGAGTCGTCCTCGGATTTTTCAGCGCAACTTCAATTTCACCGAGAAGTATCGTCAAGGGGGTCTTCAGCTCATGGGAGGCGTCGGCAGTGAATTGCTTCTGCAGCTTGAATGCTTCTTCTATCCTGTCAAACATGGCATTCAACGTTTTGGAAAGTCTGGTGATTTCATCGTCAACTCTGCCGGTATCGAGCCGCTTATCGAGATGCTCCACAGAAATTGACTGTGCTGTTCTGATGATTCGGTCTATGGGATCGAATGCTTTCTTTGCGAGGTAAAAGCCACCGGCAGCAGCGGCGATGATACTCAATGGTACACCGAGAAGAAGGAGAAGTCTCAACTGGAACATGCTTTCATCCAAGGTGGATGTGCTCGCACCCACCTGGATGAGATATCTCGGGATCCCGTCGTCGAAAACAGGATAGGTGACAAGGCGCATCTTACTGTTCTTAACGACATGGTCGACGGAGACTGGAGAGAGGGTTTCGAAAACTTGGTTCCCTTTCAAGGCGAGCGAGACTATTTGTTTACTTATCGGAAGTGTCTTCTGTAGGTTCGAAGATTTCAAAACGATTTGGCCGGTGGTAATCGAGATTACCTGGACGTATCGATTTGGTCCGAAAGATTGCTGTGCCGGT
>JAKASW010000284.1 GCA_021818875.1 Bacteroidota bacterium | reverse complement strand
GGAAGGGTTGGTACCGACTGGCCCCAAAACTGGGTCGGAAAATTTATCATTACGAAAGTCAACATCCAGTCTTTCGATATCAATCCGACAATCGCTTACACGCTTGGTGGTGTCGTTTCGGTAGGAGTCGGTTTCGACTACGTTCTTGGCAATGTTGTTCTTGATAAGGATAATCCAACCCAATTCAGCGATGCTTCCGGGAATCCGATCCAGCCTTTTGTGGATATGAAAGGTAATGGAAATGGAGCGGGTTTCAATTTTGGCGTTCTGCTGAAACCTTATGAGAACATTTCTTTGGGATTTTCCTACCGGAACAAGATCGATTTCAAGATCGATAATGGCACGGCGACTTACACTGGGGCCGACGGCTTAACCCCGTTATTGCCGAGCGGTGCAGTTACAACTTCGCTTCCTTTTCCTGAAACATGGTACCTCGGAATCGCTTATGAGGCCGCCAACTGGTCTGTTGAGGCTGATTACCAGTATGTGGGGTGGAGCGCGTACAAGGAATTAAGCATAGCTTTCGCGAATCCGGGTCCAGAGGGAAATCCCGCGCCCATTGTCGGCGATTACAACAACAGCTATATCCTTCGAGTCGGCGGAGACTACATCATTGACAGAACATGGACAGCACGGGCAGGGATCCTGTATGACAGAACCCCTGTGCCAGCAGCCTATGACTTGCCGATACTTCCGGATGCGGACCGTCTCGGAATTAACGTCGGTGTCGGAGTGAATTTGACCGACCACCTCGGGATAGATGCCTCCTACATGTTCCTCCCATTCAAGCAGAGGACGATCACAAGTTCTGCTTATGGATTCGATGGGACTTATAATACGACTGCAAATCTCATAGGATTGGATCTACGATACAGCTTGTGAACCGCTGATGAGCGTGCAGTATTCGGATCGAAATAAGGTGTGTCCAAAACATTTTATGGGAGCAAGAATGAAGATGAGATTTTCTATTTCAAAGTTTATGCTGCCGGGACTGGTTGTCGTGATGATGGCCTTCCTGGTGGCATCTTGCGGCGACTTCAAAAAGACGGCAGTTGTCGCACCTCCTTCAACGGAGGGTAAAGTTGATTTCACGAGTTACGTCGCGCTCGGTAATTCACTCGTTGCCGGCTACCAGAGCGGTGCCCTCTATGAATCTTCACAGGAGTACAGCTATCCGAACATAATTGCGCAGCAGGCGGGAATCGCGATGGGAACGAAGGTGGTTTTCAACCAGCCGCTCATTAGCGATCCGGGTTTTGGCGTTTCTGGCACAACGCCGGTTGGTCAGCTCGAGGTAACGAACCTCGCCACGAACCCGCCGACGATCGCACCAGCTACTGCAGCATCCCCGACGCCGATCAATGCAACGACTGTTCTGCAGCCGTATAACAATCTTGGTGTGCCCGGCGCTATTCTTTCGGACATGATGGATACGACGAGCTTTTCCAAAACAAACCCATATTTCAATATCGTCTTGAGAAACCCGGTGTTCGGAAAAAGTTGCGTTCAGCAAGCGCTTGCTCTTCACCCAACTTTTATAACGATTGAAGTTGGAGATAATGATATTCTCGGATATGCGACCGCTGGAGGGCTCGTCCCATACACTCCGGTGCAAGCATTTCAAGCCGAGTTCGACACTTTGATGAACACTTTGTTGACCGGAGCGCCGAACGCGAAGTTTGCAATTGCGAATATTCCCGATGTGACAGTGATTCCGTTCTTTACGACAATTAAGCCATTTATCTATGGACCAAACGGTCAGCCTATAGTGAATTCTAATGGGAGCCACCTGCCCATGTTCGTTGCGCAGCATGGCCAAACTACTGGAACCCCCGCGGATACGTTGAATGATCTCATTTTATTGACCGGTATTAGCGCCTTGGAGTCTGGTGCTGGAACATCTCCATCCAATCCTATGCCTGACCAGTACGTTCTTGATGCCTCAGAGGTAGCAACTGCAAAATCGATTACCGATCAGTATAATCAGACCATCGCGGCGGTCGCTGCTCTATATCCCACTCGTGTTGCTCTGGTCAACATCCACGACTTCTTAAACAACGTGGCACGATACGGCTACGTCAGTGACGGCATCTCGTTCACCTCTGCATTCGTGGCCGGGGGGCTTTTCGGACTTGATGGAATACATCCGACGTGTCGTGGATATGGCATTCTCGCTAACGAGTTTATAACTACAATAAACAAGACCTTCGGTTCCAACATACCTGTGGTGGCTATCTCTACGATACCTAGTTCAATTGCCATTGCAGGTTTGAGTAGCCGGACGACTGTGCTTCCTCGAATCAGCCATGATGGGCTTCGATCTGTCCTGTGGCTCTTCGACCACCATGGAAGCTATTAAGACTCCGGCGATTCAACCAGTAGTGAATATGTTGAGCTGCTAACTTCGTTCCTTGAATGAGAGCAGGTCGGTCGTGATGGTCGGCCTGCTTTCATGATCTCATTATGAAGCAAGTTGTTTGGCTGTTTAATGAGCCGGGTTATTGGGGTCGTTAAGTATCAGTAATTTTTCGTAAATTTATTACTGATATCCATGGCAATATTAGTGTGTCCGAACTGTCGTTCCACCAATCTACGACGAAGCCGCACGCGCGGATTAAGGGAAAGACTTTATCGCGTGAGGCGGAAGAAGCCGTTTAGGTGCAGGGACTGCGGTTGGCGTGGAATGCTCGCCAGCGCGAGTGGCGGCGGGAACAAGGGTTCGCGCAATCAGAGGTACGGATTCGTGTTGACGTTTGCTGTCTTGATTATTGCTTTCATTGTGATCATAAATCTGAAACCAGGCGGAATAGAAGATATATTCAGGAGCATACTCGGTAGTCTCAAATGAAAATAGAAGCCACTGCGAAATCTGCCCGGGAAATGGGCCTTACTCTCGAAGAGTTTGAAAAAGTAAAAGAAATCCTCGGTCGAGATCCGACGTACACCGAACTTGGCATATACTCAGTTATGTGGTCCGAACATGCCAGCTACAAGAACTCCATTCTCCAAATAAAGAAACTCCCACGCTCAGGCAAGAATCTCCTTGTCGGAGCTGGCGAAGAGAACGCCGGCCTTGTTGACATCGGAGACGGTCTGGCTATAGCTTTCAAAATTGAAAGCCACAATCATCCCAGCGCCGTTGAACCGTACCAGGGTGCGGCCACGGGAGTCGGCGGGATACTCCGCGACATTTTCACTATGGGTGCCCGGCCTGTTGCCGCCCTCGACTCGCTGAGGTTCGGCAATCCTGCGAATCTCCGGGTCAAATATCTGGTTGAAAATGTGGTGAAAGGAATTGGAGACTATGGCAACGCGTTCGGAGTTCCGACGGTGGCAGGCGAAGTCTATTTCGATGCGTGCTATGACGAAAATCCTCTCGTGAATGCTATGGCGGTTGGAATCGTCAGACACGATAAGGTTGCCAAAGCGGCCGCGAAGGGGATCGACAATCTTGTGATGATCGTCGGATCGTCTACCGGTAGAGATGGAATCCATGGTGCCACATTTGCTTCAGAAGATATCTCGGAAGCATCTGAAGCGAAGCGTCCTTCGGTTCAGGTCGGTGACCCTTTTTCGGAGAAGCTTCTGTTGGAGGCAACTCTTGAAGCGATAGACGCCGGGCTCGTGGTTGGAATACAGGACATGGGTGCCGCCGGAATCGCCTGCTCTACTTCAGAAATGAGCGCGAAAGCCGGAACAGGGATGGACGTCAATCTGGATCTTGTGCCGCTTCGGGAATCGGATATGTCTGCATACGAAATAATGCTTTCGGAATCACAGGAGAGAATGCTTGTTGTTGTGAGACCGGAAGACGAGGAACCCATCAAAAGGATCTTTGGGAAGTGGGATCTGAATGCGGCCGTGGTAGGAAAAGTCACGGATGATGGTCTGCTCAAAATCCGGAGATTCGGCAAGATGGAAGCAGAAGTACCCTCCAAAACTCTTGCGCTCGGAGAGGGTGCACCAGTTTACGTTCGTGAGAGCTCCAGACCGCAGTATCTTGACGAACTGACAAAATTCGACCCGGAGTCATTGCGGGAGCCCGACGACTACAACGAAGCCCTGAAGAAATTGATTGCGTCACCGAACATTGCAAGCAAGAAATATGTCTATGAGCAGTACGATTTCATGGTGGGCACCGATTCGGTTGTGGTGCCTGGTGAAGGCGACGCTGCAGTCATGAGGCTGGCGAGGTGGGCGAGCAGCGAACAAGGGAAGAAGCGCGGTCTTGTTCTGAAGACGGACTGCAATGCGAGGTATGTCTATCTCGATCCAAAAGTCGGGGCGGAGCACGCCGTTGCGGAAGCCGCAAGAAACATCGCCTGTGTCGGGGGAAGCCCGGTTGCTATTACCAACTGTCTGAATTTTGGGAACCCATATAAGCCGGAGATTTACTACCAATTCGAGCGGGCCGTCGAGGGGATTACAAAAGCTTGTACTGAATTTGAGACTCCTGTTACCGGCGGTAACGTAAGCTTCTATAACGAAAGCCCGGATCGGACGGTGTATCCTACGCCGGTTATCGGCATGCTGGGAATCATTGAAGATGCCTCGAAAGCCTGCCGCTCGGCATTCAAAAATGAAGGCGACCTGATAGCGGTTGCAGGGCGACCGATGAGGGAGATGGGCGGGAGCGAGTACCTGAAGGTGATCCATGATGTGGTTGCAGGTAGAATTCCTCCCGTCGATTACGAGTATGAAAAACATCTCCATGAATTTCTAATAAAGGCCATCAATGACCGGCTGGTAAACTCGTCCCATGATGTAAGCGAAGGCGGCCTGGCAGTTGCGATAGCCGAATGTTGCATCACGGATTCCGAACGGACACTGGGAGCGAAAGTCAGCTTGCGATCCAAAGAACGACCGGACTTTGCTTACTTTGGTGAAGGTGGCGGAAGGGTTGTGTTGTCGTTCAACGAAAGCAATACGGCGAGACTTAGCTCAGTTGCCTCAAGCCTCACCATTCCTTTCGAAGTTATTGGTAAAGTGATACCGGAAAGGGTTACTATCGACGACTGCATAGATATCGATTTGAAAGAATTGTCTTCGATTTATTACGGCGTGCTTCCGACTTTGTTCTCTGTCCCTGTAGCTGAACAATAATCGATATGAGTTCACCCATTTCTGGTCGATGTATTCCCATTGCTGTTCATATGCTTTCCTTCCCGATCAATTCTAACATTCGAGTCAAGAGGAGTTAATGCCGGATAAAGCATTTCATTTTGCGAAAGAGAGAAAAAAAGTCTACGCGCTCGCGTATAATCTGAGATGGTCGTTCGACTGTCCGACTCAACAATTCTTTGCTAAACTGAGTCCTCGGGTT
>JAKASW010000283.1 GCA_021818875.1 Bacteroidota bacterium | reverse complement strand
ACCGGGTTCGCGGTCGCGGCTTTGATTGCATGATAACCTGTGGTAGCAAATGCAATAAACAGTGCCAAGACCGCAGCGCAGATGAACACCCAAGCGCTCATGTTGATCCGAAAGGCGAAATTTCTCAGCCAGTTGTTCGTCACGTAGTAGGCAACCGGCCAGGCAACAATGTTCGAGAACAGGACCAGCACCACGAATTGCTTCGAAAGCATGAATGTTATGCCTCCAGTTGTTGCCCCAAGAATTTTCCTTACGCTGATCTCCTTGGTCCGCTGCTCCACTGTGTATGCTGTCAACCCGAATAATCCGAGACAGGCAATCAAAACTGCAAATAACGAAAACCAGAAGAGTGCGGACTCGAATTCTTCTTCCGCTCTGTACTGTCTTTCCACGGTCTGATCGAGAAAGTGATACCCCATCGGGAAATCCGGCGCAATCTTCTTCCAGATAGTCTTGATTTCTCTTATATCGGAGCTTATGCCGGCATAGCTCGCCGCCTTCACTCTGATCACGGCGTAATTGATGTAATCGGGCATATTGAAGAACGCCAGAGGCTCGATTGGCGAGCGCAAAGATTCGAAGTTGAAGTCCTTCACGACACCCACAATTTTTCCTTTATCTTCTCCGAAACCTGTCAGCTTTGCTTCGAACGGATTACTCAAACCGAACCTGTTTACGAAAGCTTGATTTACAATCACATTCCCCAAATCGCTCGAATCCCTGTCGAAAAAGTTCCTTCCCTGGATAATCTTCATCCCCATTAATTTTATGAAGTCGCCTGAAGCCGGGACAGAATGAAAGTTCGCGCGAGTTACCGTGCCATTATATTCAAGCGGCATTCCCCACGTCATCCCCATCTTGCCCGGGACGGCAGATGAATAAGCAAACCCCTCGACTGAATGCAATTGAAGAATCTTATTCGCAAATGCATCTCGCTTCGAATAAATCTCCTGATTAACCGGGAAATAAATGATATTCTCTTTTTGAAATCCAAGCGGTTTGGTTCTTACGTATTCCATCTGCCGGTAGATCGTCAAGGTCGAGATGATAAGGGCAACTGTAATTGAGAACTGAGAGACTATTAACGCTTTGCGTAGAAATGCTTTCCCCTGCCCATGATGAATATTCCCTTTCAATACAGAATCGGGCTTGAATGACGTCAGGTAGAAAGCCGGATATAGGCCGGAGAGAAATCCAATGATAGCAGCTGCTACGAGAAGAATCATGCACCTTATGAGAACGGAGCCGGGAAATACTGATAACCGGTCGCCAATCAGATTGCCGAACAGCTCAATTAGGACCAATGCAATTAAGACTGCAGCAACCATGGCGATGACGCTCACTACAACCGACTCACTCAAGAATTGAACGATGAGCGAAGAACGGGATGCACCGATTGTTTTTCTAACTCCTGCCTCCTTGTTTCTCGTCGAAACCCGCGCAGTCGAAAGATTGACATAATTGACCATCGCAATCAGAAGTACAAGGATCGCAATTGATATCAATGCGAAGTTTCTTTCAAGGCTGCCGTGACTGCTGAAGCTCGACAGGTCGTGGTCATAATACACATCTTTGAACGGATATAAGCTGGGATCTAGGTCCTTCCTAACATAAGGTGGTGCGTTGCTCTTCACTACCGATTCTATCTCTTCAGTCAACGCCTGTTTATTGCACTGTCTGGGAAACAAGACGTATGTTTCATAGTTATAGTTGGTCCAGCTATTCGGATCGAAACTCGCATTCCCTATCATCTTTTTAATACTCACAAAGGACACAACCCCGCTGAATTGCATCGAGGAATTACCAGGAATGTCTCTAATAATTGCCTTCACTGTCAGGTCGAACTGATTATCCATTTTCACCACTTTGCCAATGGGATCTTCGTTCCCAAAAATTGTTTTGGCCTCGCTTTCCGTCAGCACTAGCGCCATCGGCTCAGTCATCGCAGCCCTGGGATCACCTCTCAAGGCAGGAAACGTGAAAATGTCGAAGAAGTCGGGATCGGAGAAGATTATGTTCTTGACCGTCATAACCTTGTCTCCGTATTTCATCGTTACAGATGTCGTCCTGAAGCTCTCTATCCTTGCAGCGTCCTTGATCTGAGGAAAGTTGGACTTAATCAGATCTGCAACCGGGGCCGGAGTATTTCCCTTGCCGACCTTGTATATCCGGTCATAATTCTTGTTGAACTTGTTCATGCTCATTTCGAACTGAGCATAGGAAGCTATCAAGAGAACGAGCGCAAGGCTGATCGATAGCCCCGCGATGTTGATGAAGGAATAGAGTTTGTTTCGAAGTATGTTTCGCAAGGCAACTTTCAGGTAATTAGCAATCATGGTACACTCCTTTTAGTTCCATTCTCCCCTTGTTTGTTGACTTCTCATAAATCTGCGGCTAAATTGAATTTGAAAGAGAGAAATGGAAGAGACGAAAATGGGCATGTTTAAGGTCAAAGCGAGGGTCGCAAATCTAAGCGACCCCAAAAAGTTCTTCGAAGAAGACTTTTGGGTAGACACTGGATCGATGTACACGTTTGTCCCGGAAAACCGTCTCCAGGAAATCGGGATTGGGCCGGAGCTGAGCAGAGAAGCTGTTTTGGCTGATGGGAGACGCAATCGACTCCTTCTCGGGCAGGCCGCGATTACCCTACACGAATTGGGTGAGACGTTGTTCTGCCAAGTTATGTTTGGCGCAAAGGATTCCCTATACCTCCTCGGAGCGACCACAATGGAGGCATTCAGTGTCGAACCAGATCCTGTAACGAAGAAGCTTAAACCTGTCGCCGCAATTATCGGAGCACATTTTGACGGGCGGTGAGAATATAGCGCATGGTGCATAGTGAGCTCTGCCCCATGCTCCATGTACCATGCGAGCATATTCATAGCGGAGGCTTTCGATCCCGCTAAGGGCGGGATTTCGTCGCTACTCATACCGTAGCGCCTCAACCGGGTTTGCCGAGGCAGCCCTCACAGCCTCGATGCCGACTGTCAGCACAGCCACGACCAGGACGAAAAGACCCGCCGCGAGAAAGACCCATATGCCGATGGTAATGTGATATGCAAATCCCTGCAGCCAGCGAGTCATACCGTAGTATGCAAGCGGCCACGCCACAACGTTTGCCAGAAGAATCCACCTCGCAAGATCTTCCGTCAACATCGCAGCAATCTCGGGAACGGACGCGCCCAGCACCTTTCGGACTCCGATCTCTTTGATGCGGCGCTCGGCCGTGAACAGTGATACGGCGAACAGGCCGATACAGGCAATAACAACAGCAATCGCTGAGAAAAGCCCCATAACCGCCCTGAACTGGTTGTCAGCAACGTATTTTGCCGCGAATGCTTCATTCACAAACTCATAGTCGAAAGGATATTCCGGGTTCACCTGATTCCATGCCTTCTTGATATTCCCCAGCGTACTTTGGAGATCTTTCGTGTGTACCCTGATGATCACATTACTGAACCATAACGGCTCGACAAACATTAAAATCGGTTCTATCCTGCTGTGCAACGAAGTAAAGTGAAAATCCTTCACGACGCCGACAACCGGCCCATACTTGAAGTTTATCCCGTCAAGACGGATTCCGATCGGTTCTCCGATTGCCTGAGCCGGCGTCTTGAACCCGACGGCTTTCATGGCTGCCTGATTGATGATGTAAACCCTCCCCGTTGTCTCGAAATATTTCTGGTAATCCTTCTCACTGTTTAGCTGTTTCGCATCCAGGTCGGCAGGAACGAATCTCCTGAAAGAATCTCCGGCGAGGAGTTTCATTTTCATCACGCTCGTAAAATCTCTGTCGACGGGCAATACTTCACAAGACGGTGGGTTCTTACTCACCCAGCCGCCGCCTGTGAACACCTGGCAGTTGTCGACAATCTTTTCCGAAGGAATTTCCAAAGCCGACGTCATCCCGACAACTCCGCTCTGACCGGTTATCTCCTTCTTCAACACGGCATATTTCTCCCTTGCCGAAATTGGAATATTCGGCAGCGCTACAAGTTGTTCTGTATCGTATCCCATATTGATGTTCGCGACATACTTCATCTGTTCGTAGACAATAATGACAGCAGAGATAAGTATTATGGCCATGGAGAATTGGACGATCAGCAATGCTCTGCGGGAAAGCATTCCATGCATTCCTGCTGCTGAACGCGCCGATGATTGACTTCGCGATGCCAGGATGGAAGCCGAGGATACATGTCTTGTAACGAGTGCCGGATATCCACCCGAAATCACGACAAGGAAAGCGATCTCAACGGCGAACGAACACAGCAGGTAAGGCACCGCCGATGACGGGATATTTATTTTCAAACTCAAAAGACTGCCGAGCACAGAGACGGATGGCTCGTAAAGCATCAGCACGAGGACCAGTGACACAAAGACATACATGGCCGATTCGGCAAAATTCTGAGCAAACAAGCCGCGCGTACTTGCCCCGAGCACCCTTCTGACGCCGACATCCTTCAACGAAGCAGACTTGCGCGCGATCGCCAGGTTGACATAGTTTATGCATGTTATCGCGATGATGAACAGAGCGACTATCAACAGCGCGTACACCTGCGTGGCGCTACCGTTCACTTCCAGCTCCCTCTGCAAATGAGAATACAGGTGTATGCTGGTCAGCGCCTGCAGATGCAGTGAAAAACCGGAAGCTTCATTCGGCGGCAGATGCGCCGACACGAACTGACCGAGCTTTGACTCGAGCTCCTTTACGTTTGCCCCAGGCTTGAGCATTATGTAGTAGTATCCCATATTCTCGCCGGCGTACTTGTAGGGCCACCTTGCCACAAACTCGGGATGAAAATGGGAATTCGGCGGCACATTCTCCATTACGCCGGTGATGCGGTACTCGTAGGAGTTGGACCACTGGTCATTGATCTTCAGAGTTCTCCCGACCGGATCCGCGTTACCGAAATATTTCCGAGCGATTTTCTCGCTCAGCACAATCGACATCGGAGACTCGAGTGCGCTTGCGCGGCTTCCCCGCATGAACTTGAATTTGAATACATCGAAGAAGGTCGAATCTGCCGTATAGAAATTATTCGGCTTGAAAGTCTTCTCGTTCGCGGTGGCCGCGGTAATGGGGGCGTTGTTGAACTTGACCAACTGAGCCACCTGGGGAAAATCGGTTTTGATCTGGCGAATCCAGTCATAATAACATCGCGCTATTTGTTCGCTGGCAAAGTTGTTCTCCATTCCATGGTAATCGCTCGTGATCCTGTATATCCGGTTTGAGTCTGGGAGATAGTGATCATAGCTGAATTGATCGATCACGTATGTCAAAAGGAGAAAACTTGACAATATGCCGAGGGCGAGTCCCGCAATC
>JAKASW010000282.1 GCA_021818875.1 Bacteroidota bacterium | reverse complement strand
TGTCTTCGAGCTCTCCGATGAAAAGCTTGCAAGGCTCAGAAATCTCGAGATAGGATTTGTATTTCAGTTTCACCATCTTCTCCCCGAATTTACTGCCGAAGAAAATGTCGCCATTCCGGCCATGATAGCAGGGAAAAAGTTTCATCAGGCTGCGCCTCGGGCTCTCCAATTGCTGGCTGAGGTTGGACTCGCCGAACGTGCAGAGCATCGGCCCGCCGAATTAAGCGGAGGCGAACAACAACGAGTTGCGGTCGCCAGGGCCCTTATCAACAGCCCGAAAGTAGTGCTTGCGGATGAGCCGTCGGGGAACCTTGACTCTGCTAACGCGGAATCCTTGCACGAGCTTATCGTCAATTTGTCTGCAAGCCATGGTACGACTTTCGTAATTGCCACGCACAACGAACATCTGACAAGACTTGCTAACCGGGTTTTGAAAATACAGGATGGAGTCATCGTGGGATAAGGCAGGAAAGCAGATGCCACATTCGATGGAAACTGAAAAGTGGCAGCCAGGGTCTGGTAGATGGTTTCACGTTGCATGGTATTTGAAACCGTCTTGAGGCTGGCTAAATTATGAAAACGGGCACGTAGCTCAATTGGATGGAGCGTCGGCCTCCGGAGCCGAAGGTTGTGGGTTCGAATCCCACCGTGCTCACACTGAGATAGAGAATATGTATGATAAATGAGTGCCTGTCAGCGGGTGTCTTCTTTTGAGCAAAATAGAGTTGTAACGAGAGTGAATCTCTTTAGGGATACATATTGACCCTTGCTCAATTCCATCAGGAGGCTTGTGCCTTCACTTTACTGTTTTTTGCTCTCTGGAACGCAAATGTGTGCGGCAGCACGTACATTCTTCATTTGGCTGTTAAGTTAAGATATGGATAATACTTGCATGGTACGATGAACAAATGTCCCGATTGTCATTCACGCCACAGCCTCCATAAGGATCATCCTACATCCGATTCAGAATCCTTCTTTAATTCTCTGGGAATAATCAGGACAAAGCGATGTGGAAACTGCAACGCCGCTGTTTACCAGGTCTTCGGAATTTTCCCAACAACTCGTCGAAAATGGAAACTGGTTAGCAACAGGATAGCATGGATCGCTCTGACGCTTCTCATAATCCTCGTTGCTTACACATTTTATAAGTCATTACTCCGCTAATCCAGCCTTCATTTCTCCTCTCGTTTTTGCTATATTTGGGTAGAAAGAGCGATCCGGCATTACCTATTTCGATATCGCGGCAGAACTCATTCCATGCGAAAACTTTTATTAGTCTACATAGTCATGTCTGTAATCTTCTATGGCCAGTCGGCTGCACAGCAAAGCAACCTTGTTTCTGCAGGCAGGTTTTTTCCTTACTATGAACGAGCGAAACCCCAGGTGGCGCTCGTCTTATCGGGGGGAGGATCAAGAGGGATTTCACAAATTGGAGTGCTTGAGGCACTGGAAAAAGCACACATCCCGATTGACCTGATTGTCGGTACCAGCATGGGAAGTATCATAGGTGGGCTGTACGCTTCCGGTTATTCTGCGCAGCAACTTGACTCGATCGCGCTTTCGCAGAACTGGAATAGGCTTCTTGCTCTCTCTGATGCAGTGAACAGAAATGAACTCTTTCTCCAGCAGAAACAAAATGAAGAGCAAAGCTTTCTCGTTATCAGGTTGAACGGCATTACTCCCGTTCTTCCTTCTGCCATTGCAAACGGTCAGCGCCTAACCACATTGCTGACAGAGCTCGTCCTCAATGCACCATACCGCGTCGGCAGATCTTTCAACGATCTTAGAATTCCATTCAGAGCGGTCGCAACCGATCTCGTGTCCGGCAAGCGAATTGTGATTTCCTCAGGAGATCTCGCGCAGGCTATGAGAGCAAGCTCGACAGTCCCTGTCATGTTCACTCCCATCCGTGCTGATTCGCTACAGCTAGTGGACGGCGGCCTCGTCTCCAACATTCCGGTGGATGTGGCTCGAAAGCTTGGAGCCAGTATCGTGATTGCCGTAAATGCAACTAGCCCGCTAAGGCCGGAGAATGACATCGAAACTCCCTGGGACGCACTCGACCAGGCTACGAGCATCATGATGCAGCTCTCAGACAGGCTCGAACTTGAAAGAGCCGATGTCGTGATTACGCCGAACCTTCACGGTCACATGGCTTCCAATTTCAGTGATCTAGATTCGCTCATTTACTGGGGGAGGATCGCGACAGAAGACAAGATTTCAGAAATCGATTCCATTTATCAGGCAAGAGCAAGCCGATTGTTCACCGAAGAAAAAGGTGGAAGGGCGGCCACAATATCTGATCCAACTTTCCCGACGCAAACCGCCGGGATTACAGACACCCTCCCTCTCTATCGGGGCGACTCTCGGCTATATGTATCTCAAGTGTCCTTTAATGGAACAAAAGCGTTGCCAGATTCAATCTTGAGAATCCCTTTCGATTCTTTAGTCGGACACTTCACTACGCCGAAAAAAATCAACGAAGCATGTGAAGATTTGATTTGGGAATACCGGGACAGAGGCTACGGGATGGCCAGGATCGAATCGGTAGCTTACGACTCCGCAACCACCACAATTAAGTTGAATATCAATGAAGGGGAAATTAAATCCATAGACTTAAAGGGTAACACCACTGCGAGGCCTTTTCTAATCAAGCGAGAGTTTCCGCTTGATGTCGATCAGGTGTTTAAGACTCGAAAGGCGATCGAGGGGATCAACAACGTGTACAGCACGAATCTGTTCAGCCAGGTTTTGCTATCTACGAACTATGATCCATCGACGTCGCTCACTATAGACGTGACCGAGAAAAGCTCTCGCCTCCTTCGTTTTGGTTTCCGTGCCGACAACGAGCGGAACGGCCAGTTGTACGCCTCATTGTCCGATGATGATATCCTCGGCACAGGTACTCGCGGCGGATTCTCATTTGCCGGCGGCTTGAGGAACAGGCTTGGACAGGTTTTCCTGGGAACGACTCGTATCGTGAATACCGATTTAACCTACAGCCTCGATGCGTTCACCGGCTTCAGAGATGTGAATTACTATGTCGGTCATTTGTCGCAGGGAAATGCCAGGCTGTGGACTCTCAGCGACAGCGGGGAGTACAGGATCATAAGGAGCGGCTACGAATTTTCAATCGGTACGCAGCTCAGGCGATTCGGTACCGTAAGTGCGACGCTCGGTTATGGGTGGGACCGGATAAAACCGATGAGCAATTTCAACAGCAGCATGAGCGACCGGGTGGTCAACATCAAGCTCGGTTCCTATATAGATTCCCGGGACAAAGCCGCCTTTGCTAACTCGGGAATCCTGAGCGACGTATATTTTGAGACTGCGCTTCGCGGTTTGAACAGTCAGCTTAGTTATTCGAAGATCTTTTTTGATTACGAAGCCTATCAGACGGCTTTTTCGGATTTTACTCTTAAGCAGCATTATGAATTCGGGTTCGGGAATGGTTCGCTTCCGTTGACGAGACAGTTTAGTCTTGGCGGCCAGGACCTCTTCTTCGGGCTGCCGCTCGACGGACTCGTGGGAAGGCAGATTTTTCTCGCAAGCGTGGAGCTGCGCGTAAAGCTTCCTTTCAGAATATTTTTCGACACGTACATCTCTGGCCGTTTTGACATCGGTGATGTGTGGGCGCAACAACAGAATATCGTGTTGCGGACACTCAAGCAGGGAATCGGCGGCTCTCTCGGCTTCGCAACACCAATAGGTCCTATCCTGTTCAGTGCCGGGAAGGCGTTCTATCCCGGTAAGGAGAAGAAGATTGCCGGTTTCTCGACACCCTGGGAGTTCTATTTCAGAGTCGGAGTGGAGATCCCGACTGTATCGAGTCTCGAATGATCAAGACAAAATCATACGCGCAGAATTTCGATGATGGTCGAATCTGCGGACGCAATTGAAATTCTGAATTCAAGGGGAAATTCCACTGTTGAAGTCGACCTCACGCTTGATGATGGTACAGCCGCCAGGTCCATGATACCCGGCGGTACATCCACGGGAAAAAAACGGCAGCTCAATCGTCATAAAGCTTAACCAGATTGGAACCGTGAAAGTGACTCTGGAGATGATTCATCTGGGATACAATACCGGATATGATGCTCTCGAGTCTTGTCGAAGTGGAAAAACGGTCACACGATTGCTTCTGACATGACTTTAGCCGTGAATGCCGGCCGCCTCAAGACTGACAGCGGATGCCGTGGTGAACGTGTTGAAAAGTTCAATCAGCTTATGAGGGTCGAGAAGCAACTCGGAAGTGTCGAGGCGTCTGTAGGGGGTAAATTTTGAAGAGCGCGTGAACAGAATTTCAGCGATCGTAGCTGGTGCACAACCTTGCGACAGTGAGAACTGCAACTCGCTTTTCATAACACGGCGAAACTACATAGGCAGCCCCTAACAAGTAAGCTGCAATCAGTGCCACCTTCGCAGGTTTTCTTCGCCGTTGGTTGAGGTCACTTAGAACCAACTTCCGCCCCTCGGAATCTTCTTTCAAGCCAGCTTCCGGTTGAAAGGACGAGTACCGCAACCAGCACACCGGCGATAACGTCCACACCATAATGGTACCGCATGTATACCGTAGCGAAAATGAGTCCCGCACCCAATGGGAGGATTATCATCGCGGACTTTGCTCTGTACTTCATCGCGGTGGCAATTGTAATAAGAGTCATTTCAGTGTGCCCGCTCGGAAAGCAATCCCGTTGTGCCTGCATCGCAGCCCGTGCCACGTTGCTAATAGACTCACCAGAATCGATGATGTGTCTCAGGGTTGAAGTCAAATATAGACCCGGCAACTGTTCGTTGAGGAGTGCGAAGTTGTAGAGCGTAAACCTTGGTCCTATTGCGGGCACAAACAAATAGCCTGCGTACGAAAGATAGAAGCCTAGCATCAGTACAAAAAGGAAATAAAGAAACGCACCTTCATTCTTATTTATTAATAGATCGACGCCCAGAATTATCCATAACAGGTAGAAACTGCTGTAGCAGATCTGCAGGAATTCAGTGAGTCCCGGAGTCGCAATCCTATCCAGGACATGAGTAGGGTCCGTACCGAAGATTAGCCTATCAAGTCTGATAAGGAGATAGTCCATATCGTGAGGGTTGATGGGGTGTACCATGAAGTACATCTCTTTAAATGTCAAAAATATCAATGGAATGCTGTACCATCTGGAGATAAACTCTGGAACTCCGCCTCTCCCGGTAGCTTCGATTGACTGCAAGAATAGAAGGGCGATGGTTACGAGTAAGTTGATGCCCAGGATCAGAAGGTAGGCGTGCACCCTTGCGTGGTAGATTACTGCGACTGCCGTGATGGCACACAAACCGAGAATGTTGAGTCTATCTA
>JAKASW010000281.1 GCA_021818875.1 Bacteroidota bacterium | reverse complement strand
ATCCAATTAGAGATAGAAGGACGACGGATGGCAGCAATTTCGAATCGACAACCTGCCTGATATCCACCGGTGAGGAGCGCAGCAGCCATATTGTCTCGCCTTCTAAACTCAACATTGGATAGACAAACCTTACCGCAAGGGATACAATCAGGAATCCATTGAACGCAAATATTAGCGTAAACGCTGCGGATATTATGAACGGGTCTGCGAGGTATATCTTCATAGCGGAGAGGTTGAACATGAAGATCGCGATCAGCACTATTAACACGAGGAAATGAAAGGTCTGACTCGGATCTCGAATGAACAGGAGAAAGTCTCTCTTCAACAAAGAAATCGGTTTGTAATTTCCCGCAAGAGATTTCTTCCTGGCTGTCTCAAAGGATTTTAACTTTCTCTCAAAGAGTTTATGGCGTGTAGTCCAGAACGTTTCCTGGTAGAAGACTGAGGCGAGCCGCAGCATTACCCAGAAAAGCCCTGCACTGACTGCGCATACGATCAAAGCAGATACAGCCGCTCCGAGGACGTTGCCCGACGTAGAAAAGTAGAAGTAATTGGCGGACCAGAAACTTGGAGCAAGGTAGTCGAGTTTTGGGTCGAGCACACCGAGGTATCTGTCGATGTGCGGATAATATTTCATCACCGCGGTAAACAGCGTGAACGGGTTGTTGAGTTTGATGTAAACATAAGTGCTTGCGGCGTACAATACCACGACGCTTCCGACCGCCTTCCTGATTGAAATCTTCCCGGACACCTTGAGAATCAGCAGCAGGAAGATGCCGCCGATCGAGGCCGCAGCGAGAATCAAAGGGAGTATCGACACCAGCAAACCTGCGCCTGCAGCGAGCCAATCTCCAAAGTAGCTCGCGTATCCTGCGTCGGCAGCTACCACTAGTATCATCATTAGGGATGAACTATAGAGGAACGAGTCGAGAAACTTTGCCGCGTAAATCTCTACGGGCGGTATCGGAAGCGTATTCAGATATTCGGCTTCACGATTCCTGAAGACCGTGGCAAAAGCGACAAGTATGTTTGCAATGCTGATGATCGCGAAGAACACAAAGAGAGCAAGGGCAAGCAGCCTGTGATAAAGAAATGGTCCGATCTTCGCCTGCGTAAGGAGATAGTTGGTTGCAAACCTGACTACAGTGAATGTCAGGAACGAAAAGATTGCGAAGGTAGCGATGGAGAAGATGGACCTGAACAGGTGGCGGCTCATACGCTCCCCACCTTCCAGGTAGAGAAGGCGGAGTTTCATTCTCATAAGATCAAGAAACATTCGATCACGAGGTCAGTTCAAGATATTTCTTCTCGAGAAGCTTCGCACCGTCTCCGGAAAGCTCGCTTATTTCACCCTGGTAAACGAGCCTGCCTTCCCTTATGATGCCGATTCTTGTGCAAACTTCCCATGCGAGAGCGAGTTGATGGGTCGTGAGAAAGATTGCCGTTCCATTTTCTGCAGCCTTCCTGATGCGGACTTTGAAGGTTTCCGCTCCTTTTGGATCGAGTCCGACCAAAGGCTCGTCGATGACGATGAGTCTGGGGAAGTGCATCATCGCCGCACCAAGAATGAGACGTTGTCGCATTCCCTGCGAGTAATCTTCTATCCTCTTCCCGAGCCAGGGAGTCAATTCGAAGTCTCTCGAACTTTCTTCGATTCCCTTTCTGGTTGTTTCGGAATCCATGTTATACATTCTCGCGACAAACAAAAGGAATTCTCTTCCGCTCAGCTTCTCGTAAAGAAACGGCTGGTCGGGAACGTATGACAGATATTTCTTTGCCTTTTCGGGTGAAGTATGAGCATCGACACCGTTTATCCTTACACTTCCTGCAGTCGGCTTGAGTAGCGTAGCTATCATCTTGATTGTGGTTGTTTTTCCCGCACCGTTAGGACCGAGGAAACCGAATATAGTTCCGGCGTCCACCTTGAGGGAGAGATTGTCAACTGCAGTAAATGAACCGAACTTCTTCGTCAGGGATACAAGCTCAAGCATTGGGCTGCAATTTTCTGACTTGTCTCTCAGATACGATCGATCGCGCCATCGCTTATCTTTTCTTCACTAAATGATTTTCAAAGCAATGAGATAGTTAGAGTGCATTTAAGCCATCCATTAAAACGGACGGCTGCGTTCACAAAACTGCTCGACGAGCCGAGTCATCGGCCAACGGTTCTTCGACCCGCACCGGGTTCAAGTATCGTTGAAAAGCTGGAGAGTGACGGCTTCACATGAGTTGTACATTACATCCGCTCTCTGCTCTCTCCGTTCTTCACTTCTGCCTGAACACGATTCTTATTGGCACTCCCTCGAAGCTATAGCGCTCACGTATTTTGTTTTCGAGAAAGCGCCTGTAGTTCTCCGAGACCTCTTCAGGAAGGCTGGCAAACATCGCAAATGTCGGGAGCTTACTGTCAACCTGGGTCGCGTATTTTATCCTGATCTCTTTCCCTGTCCTCGCGAAAGGAGGCGATTTGTCAATGATCGGCTGTAGATAAGCATTCAGCTCGCTTGTTTTTATTTTGACTTTTGAAGTTTCCATTACACCAAGGCACTTCGAAAGTAATTTTTGCACTCGCTGCTTCTTCAAAACCGAGACAAAAACAACCGGCACAAAATCGTATATGCGAAGTTTCGCTTTTACCGCGTTCTCATAATCCAGCGCAGTTGCCGCACTCTTTTCTACCAGATCCCACTTGTTTATCCCGATAATGGCAGGCTTGCCTTGTTCAATTGTATACTCGACGATCTGAAGGTCCTGTTTCTCGACGCCGAGCGATGCATCGAAAAGAATTATTGCACCATCGCATTTCTCCACCGACTGGAAAGTCCTCAGCGCACTGAAAAATTCTACCGACTCCTTGATCCTGGATCTCCTTCTCAACCCGGCGGTATCTATGAGTATGATTTCCTTTCCTTCGAACTCCATCAACGAATCAACGGAGTCCCTAGTTGTACCAGGAATGTCCGTCACGATGGACCGTTCCTCGCCGAGCAAAAGATTGACGAAGGAAGATTTTCCTACATTGGGTTTTCCTATGACCGCAATTCGCTTTCTTCCCTTCGGGTCTTCCGGCATTTCGCCTTTGGGAGTCATCTTCGCAATCTCGTCGAGGAAGTCGCCGATGCTCCGTCCGAGCTGTGCCGAGATCCCTCTCACATTTTCAAATCCCAATTCGAAGAATTGCCCGACGCCGCTCTCATGTTTCGCGTCGTCGATTTTATTTACGGCGAGGATGACTTTCTTGCTCTGCTTTCGCAAGATGTCGGCTAACACTTTGTCGATCGGATGCAGACCGGAATCGCCGTCCACAACGAGGACTATTGCGTCGGCCTCATCGACGGCATATTGTGCCTGCTCCCTGATCGCGTTCTCGAAGACGCTTCGAGAATCCTGTGAGCCTCCCTGACGAGAGATTTGCTTTGAATCACTTCGTTGTGCCGGGACAAAACCGCCGGTATCGATGACGGTGAATTGTTTCCCCTGCCATTCAAACGAACCGTAAATCCTGTCGCGCGTCACTCCCGGCTTGTCGTCAACGATCGCGTGGCGACCTCCGATGAGTCGGTTGAAGAGAGTCGACTTACCGACGTTCGGGCGACCTACGATGGCTATTGTTGACATAACGAGGGAAAATCCTATACTCTAAACCTGAAATCCTGCCCAAACAACAAAAAGCTCACTCAGTGTGTCAATCCAGCATGCTCCAAGCGGGAATCTTGCGCCTCCTCGAAGACAGATTCCCGATAGAAACATTCGGGACTGACGCTCGTGACCTTTGGGGACGACCTCTATTTCGGACCCGGGGTTTTGTGGACGACGTGCCGTTTGCCGCATCTTAGTTCGCGAGGACCTCCGCTCCTTTGTTTACCGGTTTCAAGACCTCGCTTCGCCAGTTCAGCTTCAATTTGTCGACGAGTCTCTCAAATGCATCTTGTACCATCTTATGTTGTCGAAGACAGAACGCGACGCAGGAACTCCCCGCTCCACTTACCGTAAAAGCAAGAGCACCGTTCTTCATTGCGGCTTCCATGAATTCGTCATAATGCGGGACAAGCTTCTTTCTGTATTTCTCGTGCAATTCATCTCGTACTGCCTGCCGGAGGAATTCGTAGTTCCCGGAGGCAATTGCGGCGACGAGCAACGAGCTGTGTTGAACATTTGACACTGCTTCCGAAAGAGAAACAGCGTCCGGCAGCAATTTTCTGGCAATGCTCGTCTCGATTTTACTGTCAGGCAGGATCGTTACCAGTTTCAGTTTCTCAGCGACCTCTATCTTAATCCAATCGTATGTACCATCGCCATCTCGCGCGTTCACGACCATACCGCCGAAAAGGGCTGCGCTGACGTTGTCAGGATGTCCTTCTATCTTCACGGCAGCGTTATAAATCTCTCTCGTGCAGAGTTTCTCCTTCGAGAAGTAATTTCCGATCAGCAAGCCTCCGACAATTGCCGCTCCGCTGGCACCGAAGCCTCCGCACGCCGGAATGCCGTTGTCCAGCCTGACTTTGATGGCGGGGAGCGTCCCGAGTACTTCGTTTATTGCCACTGCTACGAGATTTGTTTCGTCCTTCGGAATATCTTCGGCACCCTCTCCTGCAGCTTCAATTGAAAAAATGTCCGATGCCTCAAACTCGATCTTAAGATACTTGTTAACGGCAAGTCCGAGCGTATCGAACCCCGGACCCAGGTTCGATGTAGATGCTGGGATAATGACTTTCAGATTATGGACTCCTTTTGTGTTTAGAAATATATCTTCAGTAAGTGTCTTTTACAAAGACGAGGAGCCATAAGTCTGTGGGCTATTTTGAACACTAATCGAAGGAGTAAATTCAATCTGACCAATATCACGAAATTCAGATGGGGTTCTTGATCATTCGAATTGATCAAAGATGGAATTACTTCATTCGTGTTTGAACTTTTGTTTAAGTAGCCAACTGTCGAACCTTGACTTTCCAATGCCTGAATGAGAATTTGGAACTACGATGGTACCAGTTCTGATTTTCTGGATGCACATAGTTGCCGGAGTCTACCTTTTCGTCAAGAGATATTATGAAGAGACACTTGGCGAAGCGTTTCTCTCGATAATATTTGCCGCGATAATCTTTACCGCAGGCTGGACGCTTTCGTCATTCATTGTTCATTTCGTGTTCACCCCCCAAGGGTTGGGTCCCGCTTTGCGCCCCGATTCACTTTCCCTCGTTCTCCTTACCTTCCTGGAGGCAATCTTTTACAAAATTTGGTTTTCCAGGCCCGGATCGAATTCGTCGCCCGAAGCAGACCGTGCGGCGGATGCATAAGCTCACGCACTCCGAATTATCTGCTAAGCGGCTCAGCGTCGGCGAGGCGATTTCTGCCGCGCGATCA
>JAKASW010000280.1 GCA_021818875.1 Bacteroidota bacterium | reverse complement strand
CTTTCGAAAAAGAGAGGGGAGAAAGGGGTGAGTTCGACTGGCGAAGCCATCTTCACATCACCACTGCCATAGGCAGTGGGTTTCTGCCGCTAACTAAAGCGCCTCCCTGCTGTCCGATTGGAACAGCCATGACAGACGACGTCAATCTTTTGGCAGCATCTACGGACTCCACAATATTTCCCAGAGATGTCCATCGAGGTCTTCGAAGTAGCCATGATAGCTGCCCCAGAATGCGTTCTGTCCCAGCTTGACAATCTTCCCACCGGCCCTTTTTGCCAGATCCAATATTCAATCTACTTCAGATGTGTCTTTGACGTTGTGTCCAATCGAGGACTCAACTGACGAGCGCACACGGGGCGTGACATTCGCGTCCCACCCAAGATTCTTCCTCGAATAGAGCGTGACCCCATTCTTCATCTCGAAGAACGCCACCTCGCCGTTCTCGAATTCTACCCCGACAATTCCTTTCGATGCAAAACCAAGTCCATCATGATAGAATCTGCAGGCGCGCTCCAAATCGTCGACGCCAAGCGTGAGTACCGCAAATCTTGGTTCCATTGCATTCTCCTTAATCCAACTCTGCCAGTCTCTTTTCAAGAAATCTTCTCTCGGGCACCTGCTGTGCGAGGGACAATGCCCTCTCGTAAGATAATTTTGCCTCTGTCTTCCTACCTAATCGTCTGCACATTTCAGCACGGGCCGAGTGTGCAAGGTGGTAATCCGCCAACTCACCGCGAGCAAAGATATCGTCAATCAGCCTCAATCCGGCGTCGGCGCCGTCTCGCATCGCCACGGCAACTGCCCGGTTAAGCTCGACAACAGGTGACGGGTTTATTCCCAGCAAAAGTCCATACAGCGCAACGATCTCATTCCAATCGGTAGTGGCTGCACTGGCGGCTTCCGCGTGTACTGCTGAAATCGCCGCCTGAATTGCGTAAGGTCCTATCGGTAGTGAACGCAAAGCATCTTCCACAAGACCGACTCCTTCGTCTATCATCGCCTTGTTCCATTGCGAGCGGTCCTGCTCATCGAGCAGAACGATATCTCCGCCGGATGAGACTCTTGCGTTTTTGCGTGACTCGTGAAGCAGCATTAAAGCGAGGAGACCTTTAACTTCAGATTCCGGAAGCAGCTCAAGCAACAGACGCGCCAGTCTAATGGCCTCCTCCGAAAGATCTGATCGTATCGCCGACTCGCCTGAAGACGCCAAGTAACCTTCGTTGAAGATCAGGTAAATGACTTGTAAAACGGCATCAAGGCGTTCAGGTAATTCTTCCTTCGACGGTACCCGGTACGGAATTCGTGCGTCACGGATCTTAGACTTGGCTCTCACAATGCGCTGGGCCAATGTCGGCGGATTTGTGAGAAATGCGTGAGCTATCTCCTCTGTCGTAAGGCCACACACTTCGCGAAGCGTAAGTGCAACACGCGCCTCCGGCGACAGCGCCGGGTGGCAGCAGGTGAAAATCAATCGAAGGCGGTCGTCTTCGATTTTATCTTCGTCGAAATCTTCCTCAACGACGACGCTGTCTGCAAGCTGTTTCGCAAGAGGTTCAAATGAAGTTTCTCCGCCAAAGGTGCAAAATTTCGCACGACGCCTGATCTGGTCGATGGCCTTGAACCGTCCGGCCGATACAAGCCAGGCGCGGGGGTTTGATGGTACACCTACTTCCGGCCATTTCTCCATTGCCGTGCTGAAAGCTTCGTGCATCGCGTCTTCTGCGAGATCAAAATCGCCAAGTAAACGGATCAACGTGGCAAGAACACGGCGCGATTCGGTCTTGTAAAGACTGTCTACCAGCTTGTTTATGTCGTTAACGGTCCTGCTGTTCAAGTGCACTCTCAGATAGTAACGCTGATTCAGAGTTTCACATTCCCTCGGCTCGAAATAAGAGACCTCATCGATTATTCCTTTCAGGAGATGTAAGGCTTATAAATATTAATGAAGGTAATTCAATGTCAGCTCCTGTGGTCACTATTCCCCGGAAACTCAGTAAAGGGGAAGAGTTGGTGGTGATACGGAAGCGCGATTTCGACGCATTCCAGAAATGGCAGGCCGAAGTGCAAGACGTGCTTGACAGGGTGCAACGTGGACGCAAGGAGTATAAGAAAAAGCAGACAATGGTGGCTGAGTCACCAAAAGCATTTCGGTAAACTGGTACGCATGATATTTATCGCTAACTGTCCTCTTCCGAAGGGATCCGTTCGGACAATTCCCTCGGCAAATATCCGAACTCCCTTTTGAACGCTGTGGTAAAGTGGTGCGGCTCGCTGTAGCCGACGAGCCACGACACTTCGGAAACACTTTTCTTCTCGTCAAGCATCATACGTTTTGCTTCTTCCATTCTCAAATGTCTCAAATAGCTGAAGACAGTAGTGCCGAACATTTCCTTGAAGCCTTTTTTCAGTTTGTAGTCGTTGAAACCAGCGGCCTTCGCCAAGCCCAACAGTGAAAAATTTCCGAGCGGGTCACGGTCCAGCATTTCCTTGACTGCACCTGCCCTTTCCATATCGGCCGCGCTTAACTTCATCTTAACAGCATAGTCCAGGCTGTCTGCCTGCTCAATTTGAGCTACAAACAATTCGATCACTTTTGCTTCCAGAAAAAGGGCCTTCAGATTTCCATTCAGTTTACAATTCGGAATTTCATAGAGAATTGATTTCATCCTCGGCGACATAACCAGGTTCCTGGCCGAGACCAGCGCGGCTTCTTTTCCTGCCGTCATTCTTTCAAAGAACGCGCGCAACGTTTTTGAATCAGGGTCCACCAGATTGCTAAAAGCCGTTTCAGGGATTTGGACTCCCACGACACTCACTCGCGGGGATTCCATGGAGTAGTCGACGTCGCCGTGCGGAAAGTAAACGATGTTATGCTGGTTATCCGTAAACTTGCGAACCTCCCCGCTCTCGTTCGATTTCATTACGGTGTCGCCCCTCAACAAGAACTGCATCTGAACGGGCGGGTATCGCATTTCAGGATGGAAAACCCTTCTCTCTTTTACATTATGGTTAACCGAGAAAATCCTCATTTCGCCGACCGAGATTTCATCGAGCGCGCTGTCTAAATAATCGTCCTTAATAAACATCCTGCTTTCGGCCAACCTGGCATGCTTCCGAAGCGGGAACAGCGCCTCGTCAGACGATGATTTTTCATCTCCATCATATTTAAGAAGCGGCTCGCTCATCCTAAAATCCGTTTGCAGTTGTCAAAAATCCGTCTACCGTTGACAAAGTCCTCTGAATTCGAGGTATTTTTACACAACAACAAACCAGTATGTATGGTTCTTTTACGAAATGGAGATTTAGTTATGAAGAAGGCATTGATAACCGGTACATCGAGAGGATTGGGACGAGCGCTTTCCAAAATACTGACCCACAGGGGTTATGATGTGATAGCCACTGCAAGGCGAATCGAAGACATCAAAGACCTGGATGCGCATCAGAAATTATCTATTGATGTGACCGATGAAAACCAGGTGAGAAAAGTGGCCGAGGAATGCGGAATTATCGACATGCTTGTTAACAATGCTGCTTACTCGGTCGCCGGTCCGCTTGAGGACATTCCGATTGAAGAGATAAGGAAAGAATACGAGACAAATGTCATTGGTCCACTTCGGTTGATAAAGGCAGTGCTTCCGGGAATGCGCCAGGCTGGAAGTGGGACAATCGTAAACATTTCATCAGTCGGCGATCATTTTGCATCGCCCTATGGCGGTTCATATTCTTCGGCGAAAGCCGCACTTGCGATGATGAGCGAAGCGCTCCGTTTCGAGGTGAAGCATTTCGGAATAAGAGTAATACTTGTCGAAGCGGGAGCTATCAAGACAGATTTTGCGTTGAATCAGAAGCAGTTCTCTTCTGACGCGTACCGTGATCTCAGCGCTCAGTTAAAAATCAGTTTCGAGAATTATCTAAAAGAAGACAGGAGGACTCAACCGGAGGAAGTCGCGAAAACTATCGCCGACACAATCGAAAGTCCCGATCCAGGTTTCAGGGTGCTTGCAGGAAAAGATGCTGAATACATGATTTCGCTCCGCTCCAGAATGAGTGACGCGCAGTGGGAACAATCGCTGATGTTTTCGGAGTTGAAGTGGTAAGCCGCATTGGAAGGAACGAGAGTGATAGAGAGCGGAGAGTCTTTTCCAATCGCAAAGCGCATAGCGCGTGGGACAAAGCGCACTATTCCCTTTGCGCTTAGCGCTATGCTTGTTAACCAAACTAGAGGAGGAACATACCATGTTGTACTTAATCGCTTTATTCTTGCATATAACCGGAGCATTGCTGCTCGCGGCCGCAACCGGAATCGAATGGCTGTGCATAGTCAATCTTAGGAAAGTCGGAACCATCGAAAATGTCCGACAGTCGCTCTCGAACTACAAGAAGCTGGGAATGATCGGAGGAATCTCGTGGCTGCTTATTCTGATCCCCGGTATTTACATGATGGCGATGGAATGGAGACGCTACAGCGGGTGGATCGCCGTTGCCTTCATCGGAATCATAATAATAGGCGTAGTCGGCGGGGCAGTATCAAGCCGCAAGCTGAGGAAAGCCGAGAAGCTGTTGACGAACGAGAACGCGTTGACGTCGGAGGTGCAGGGGATCTTGACGAGCGGATCCCTAGCCTTCTCCCTCAGACTCAGGACAATCGTCTTCCTCGGAATTATTCTCCTGATGGTTGCGAAGCCGGTTATGCCCACGTCGATCATAATATTGGCAGTCTCAATCGCCGTAGGTTCACTTCCGATAGGAGGACGAGCCCGTGGGACTGCCACAGCGCAAACCGAGGTAGAATAATAACGGAGCAAATCATGGACATTGTTGAAATCGAGAATCTGAGACCACCGAACGTGGAGCGCCGCAATTCGAAGGCATCAACTTCGGTGCAAACATCTCACTCTTTGTCGGACGGAGTGCTCCGGGAAAGGGTGTCGATAAACATCGGTACCTTTATGAAGAAGTCTTTGTAGTGCTCGAAGGACTCATCGGAATCATCGGCGGCGGCAAGATGGAGATGGTGAAAAACGGACAGATTGTGATTATACCTGCACACAGTCGGCGCGAGTTCAAGAATCGTGCGGACCATAATGCACTAACGGTAAACATCCAACCTGTATCGAAGATGATAACGGAATGGGCTATGACTTCTGACTTCGAGACTGTTGTTTAATCCACAAATCAGTAGTCCTATTGCGGCTGTCTGAATATGCTTCTCAGACCGACTCACCCCAATTCCCCATCATCTGGTATCGTGCGTTGCCCGGAGACTTATGCGAACTACCACCGGCAAAGCCGGTGGCTTCTGAAAAGGATATATGTCCAACAGATCTTGTCATTCAAGAAATTCAGCATCTCCAACCGAACTCACCCCCGTC
>JAKASW010000279.1 GCA_021818875.1 Bacteroidota bacterium | reverse complement strand
CCGTCGCTTCATGTCAAAGTCGTAGACCCATATACAGCGTTTAGGTTTCTTAAGCCGGTGACAGGGATCTTAAAACCCAACGGGGTTGGAGTTGTTCCCAAATCATTCAAAGTGTCTCAGAATTATACGAATCCCTTCAACCCGTCAACGACGATCAATTATGATATTCCGGAGAATTCGCACGTGAAGATCGTAGTTTACAATGTGCTGGGAGAGGCAGTTGCTACGCTTGTCAATGGCGATGAGCAAGACGGGGGATATAGTGTCAGTTGGAATGCGTCGCGGGTAAGCAGCGGTGTGTACTATGCGAGGATTCAGGCGGCCGGTCTGGAGAATTCGAGAGATTTTTCCACAACGAAAAAAATGTTGTATCTCAAGTAAGGCTATACATAAGAAGTGCATCGACAAGCGTTGTGCCTTTCAAACTCCTCAAGCATTCCAACCTAACCAATAACGGGATCAAGATGAAGAAAAAAGTAGGACTTATGCTTGCAGTCGCAGTGACTATTCTAAATCAGAATGTGTCTGCCAAATCCGGGAAAGAGCCTGTTGACTACGTGAACCCCGCCATAGGAGGAATCAGCATTCTGCTGACAACGACCCGGCCTATAGTGCAGTTGCCGCATGGTTACCCACAGGTGACTCCCGAGTTGAATCCCGGTATAACAGATTCCTATCTCGCAACCAGGATTTACGGATTTCCGGTCGGAGGCGTAACATTGATGCCTTCCACTGGAGAAGTTAAGACGAACCCGGGCAATATAGCTTCGAGTTTCGACCGTGATTTTGAAACGCGGACCCCATACTACTCCAAAGACTTGCTCGGTACGTATAACATAGAAGCTTCATATACGGCGGGCCATTTCGCAGTTTTCTATCGGTTCAGATTTCCTTCTGCCGGGAAGGATCACGTGAACCTGATGATGTCCAACATGGGCCGGATGCAGATAAGCTCTTCCACTTCTGCCGAAGGAGTTGATACCATTCGCAATGTACCGTATTATTTTTATCTGCAATTTTCGAAACCTATTGAAAGCGTGGCATCATGGCATTACGATGGAGAGCCGGGTAAAGAACACCTGTTGGAGGGGAAGGACATCGGCTTTACTCTGACGTTCACCGCGTCAGCCAAAGAAATGATTCAGGTGAAGGCCGGGTTATCGTTCATCAGTATTCCCCAGGCTAAAAGGAACATGGATCAGGCGATTCATGGATGGGATTTCGCGCTCAGAGAAAAGGAGACGAAGGACGCGTGGAACAATCTCCTGGGTAAAATACAGGTCGAGGGCGGAACCAGGGCACAGAAGGTAATATTCTACAGCTCGCTCTACCGTGCCGAACAGAACATGATCGACATAACAGAAGACGGTCGCTACTATAGCGGATTCGATCACAAGGTCCATTCAAGCCATGGGGTGGATTTTTACACTCGCGACCAGCTCTGGGATACCTTCCGCTGCGAGCATCCACTTCAATTGCTCCTTGATCCGAAGCAGCAGGAAGATATGATAGAGTCGCTAGTTCGCATGGATGAACAGTGGGGGTGGCTTCCGTCATTCCCGAGAGTATGGGGAGAATGGCCCGCGATGATCGGAGATCATGCGGATGAACTCATAGCGGATACGTACTTCAAAGGTTACCGGCATTTCGATGTCGAGAAAGCTTATGAAGCAATGAAGCACGAGGCGCTTCATGCTACGATGATCCCATGGGCAAGAGGCCCGATGACTGATCTTGGGAAAGTATACCTGGAAAAGGGATTCTTCCCTGCGCTTAAGAACGGAGAGAAGGAAACAAATCCCCTGGTAAGTCCTTTCGAGAGACGACAGGCTGTGTCCGTTACTATCGAAGCATCATACGATGATTGGTGTATTGCTGAGATGGCGAAAGCACTGGGGCACAAGGCGGACTACGAGCGCTTCATTAAGATGGCACACAACTACAAGAACGTTTTCGATAAGTCTATTGATTTCATGGCTCCCAAAGCGGCCGACGGGCAGTGGGTAAAATTCAATCCGATCAATCCTAAAGGAATCGGGGGACGAGCCTACTATACAGAGGTCAACGCATGGGTTTGGACATTCGGAGTGATCCATGATGTCGCGGGCCTCATCCATTTGTTCGGCGGTCGTAAGCCTTTCCTGAATAAATTAGACTCGCTGTTTGAGGTGCAGTACGGTGGATTGGCGAAGTGGATGTTCCTTGGAAGAGATCCGGATGCAACCGGCCTGATCGGTAATTTCCCCGCAGGGGATGAGCCGGGCTTCCATATACCTTACCTGTACAATTTTGCAGGTGAACCCTGGAAAACGCAGAAGATGGTCCGCGAGGTTATGGAAGACTGGTACTATGATGCGCCGCTCGGCCTGCCCGGCGATGATGACCTGGGAGCCATGGGGGCATGGTATGTATTCTCTGCCATGGGATTCTATTCCTTTTGTCCGGGTTCTCCTTCTCCTTATTATGTCATCGGGAGCCCATTCTTCAGGAAGACGACTATACACCTTAGCAATGGCAAGACCTTCACGATAAAGGCTGACGGCGTCTCAATTCGCCACAAATATATCCAGTCTGCAACTTTGAACGGGAAGCCGCTTAACAAACCATGGTTTACCCAGGCTGACATGGAAAACGGCGGGACGATTGTGTTGCAGATGGGCCCAAGGCCGAACAAGAAATGGGGAAGTGCGCCTGACGATGCACCACCATCAATGAGTGATTACAAATATTAGTAAGTGGGGTACCACGAAGAAGTGAGATATTGTAAAGCTGGAGTTGCTTTCATTTGGGCTCTTATGCTCTGGGGTTTTGCAGCCTTAGTCCCCTGCAACGTGCAAGCCGCTAAAATGGATCTTGTCAGATATGTGAATCCATTTTGCGGCACTCAGGGGGAAGGCTATCTCTTTCCAGGGGCATCCATGCCTTTTGGCATGATACAGTGGAGCCCTGATACCGGACCAATAAAAACACCGGGCGGATATAACTACCAGGATACTCTTATATATGGGTTCAGCTTCGTCCACCTGAGTGGCGGGGGATCCTACTATGGAAGTGATTTCAACTTCACACCGCTGCCTGACGCGGGCAAGATTGATCTGCCTGTTCGACGTACATCTTTTCCTGAAAGCTTTTCCCACAAAGATGAATCAGCCCATCCCGGGTATTATTCGGTGCAGTTGAACAACGGAATTGGAGTCCAACTGACCGTGACGAAAAGAGCGGGACTCGGAAGATTTGATTTTCCAGCGAAGGCGACGCCGACGATCGTGATAAACGCCGGTAGCAATGTTAACGGCACTTCGGCTGCCTCTGTGGAGATTGATCCGTCAGCACAATCGGTCAGCGGTTCGGCAACCGGCGGACATTTCCTGGGACACTCTGATGTGAGGACGATCTACTTCTATGCTGTTTTCAGCCGTCGGTTCGAGGATTACGGAACATGGTCTGATTCCACAAACCTGAGAGGCCATGCGTCCGCTGAGGGAAAGACTGCCGGCGCCTATGTGACTTTTCCAGCAACTGCCCACGGCAGAGCTGAGACTGGCGGCGTTGTCTTTGTCAAAGTCGCGATTTCTTATGTGAGTGTGGCTGGCGCCAGGATGAACCTGGAGTCAGAGCTTCGCACCGGCTTCTCATCACGCGCGTTTCACCTGACCGTCTCAGACGCAAGTGAGATTTGGAATTCGTGGCTGAATAAAATTGACGTGTCGGGGGGAACCATGGCAGACAGGAGAACTTTCTATACAATGCTGTACCATGCTCTTCTGGCACCGAACGTTTGTTCCGACGTAAATGGTTGGTACATGGGGTATGATGGCAAGATTCACAAAACACCCAAAGGCCATGATGTTTACGCAGACTTTTCAGGCTGGGATATCTACAGATGCGAATGCCAATTCCTCGCCATGCTAGCTCCGAATGAAGCAAGCGACATGGCACAGTCACTCTTTCTGTATTATGAACAGGGTGGTACATTCCCACGATGGCCTGTAGTAGGTATGGATAGCGGTGTAATGCTAGGAGATCCTGCGGCTCCGATGATCGCCGATTTCTATTCCTTCGGTGCAAGAGATTTTGACGTGAAGGCTGCGCTTGCGGGACTGGTCCGAGCAGCCACGGATACTTCTGTTTATGCGCCACGAAGTGGGACTTATGAGAGAAACGGATTGAGCAGCTACCTGAAATACGGTTATGTACCCGAGTACCGGGGTCAACAGTATATGTACTATGCGATTTATGCAAGCGTATCTGTGACTTTGGAGTACGCCACCGACGATTTTTCGGTGGCCCAGCTTGCAAAGGCGCTGGGAGACGATGCCGACTATCACCTTCTGATGAAACATTCGATGAACTGGAAGAATTTGTACAATCAGGAAACCGGATACATCCAGATGAAAAGACGTGATGGCTCATGGGCTCCGGGCTTTGCGGACAACATTTTGAAGTACGATAATGCGCAGGCATATGATGAAGGAACGGCATCCCAATATGTATGGCTGGTCCCTTTCGATCTGAAAGGACTGGCTGAGAAGATGGGCGGGTTGAAGATAGCTGCCGCCAGGCTGGACACTTTCTTTACGAAACTAAACGCCGGCATGGATTCGCGTTATGCTTATCTCGGAAACGAACCATGCCTGGAGACGCCGTGGATCTTCGACTTTCTTGGCGAGCCGTACAAAACCGAGAAAATAGTACGGGAAGCCGTAAGAACACTCTATTCCTACAAACCTAATGGCTATCCGGGAAATGATGATCTTGGTGAAATGTCATCGTGGTACATCTGGGGAGCCTTAGGAATGTATCCCGAGGTTCCTGGCAACGACTGCCTCGTGCTTGGCAGCCCGTTATTCTCGAAAACAATCCTTCATCTGAAAAACGGTGATGTGACAATTCTTGGAGATGGCGCAAGCGACGATGCTCCTTACGTAAAGCGATTGAAAGTGGACGGGAGGACATGGAGCAAACCCTGGATAAGGTTCAGCGACATTGCGCACGGGGCAACACTTACCTATGACCTCGGTCCCAAGCCGAACAAAGTGTGGGGAAGCACGAAGGAAGATGCACCGCCCTCCTACCAGTAGGCATGGGGCTTCGAAGCTGGGCAACGAATAGATAACCACAAATTATTCGAGGAGCAAGCAAGTCAAATAGAAATGGAAGGAGTAGAAATGAAAACAAAGTTAATTGTTCATCTAGTCATAATGGTTGCGTTTCTTGCGGTGATTGATGGGTCTGCATTTGCCCAAATAAAGAGCAATGGTACAGGCGGCGGCGCATGGAGTTCCGCGTCGACATGGGCAGGCGGTGTTGTACCGACAAGTTCCGACAGCGTGGAGATTTTGGGAACTGACTCGGTGACTTGCGCGAACGGAGATACCTGCGCAAGCGTAACGTTGGACGCCAGATCG
>JAKASW010000278.1 GCA_021818875.1 Bacteroidota bacterium | reverse complement strand
GCTTCACAACCAGTTCCGCGTCCTCAATTTTTATCGGTTTAAGTATATAATCGTAGGCACCTGCTTTCATGGCCTCCACGGCATTCTCAACACTTCCGAATGCGGTCATCACTACAACGGGAATGCATTCGTATGCTTTCTTGACATAAGTCAGAAGTTCCATCCCGGACATTTCGGGCATTTTAACGTCTGTAAGAATTGCATCGACGTGTTCCTCTTCGAGAACTCTTACGGCCTCAGCGCCATTTCTTGCCACCGGGACATCATACCTGTCCTGAAAATTTATTTTCAGGACTTTCCATGCCCGCTCCTCGTCATCGACGATCAGAAGTCTGGGTTTTTCTGTTTTCATCTCAAGCGTAGTCTTTCGTGTTTTCAAATCTGACTCTGAAAATTGTCTCGCCTTTTCCCGGAACGACCCGGATCTGCGCACCTAGCGCTTCAGCGATGTTATGGGAAATACTTAGCCCCAATCCCGTACCTGTTTCCTTGGTTGTGTAGAACGGCTCAAACACCTTCTCGCGGTCTTCCTCCGAAATTCCTATCCCATTGTCCGAAATCGAAATGTCCAGCCCTTCCTCGTGAGAAAGTACTGAAAAGGATACTCTTCCCGAGGAGCAACTGAAGTCACGATCCGACTTGCACCTCTCTTTGATCGCCTCGACCGCATTTACTCCGAGATTTAAAAGGAGCTGGTAGATGAGGTCCCGGTCTGTCCAGAGGGTACCAGAAGCGGCGTTATTAGATATATGCACATCGATTTCTCCGGCAGTCGATAGTATTGCGGTCCGCACTCTCTCGAAAACATCCCCCAATGCAACATCTTCGTTCTTTGGAGTTCTGAGTCTTGAGAGGCTCAGGAAATCAGTCAGAATTTTGTTCAGCCTGTCTGACTCGTCCACTATGAACCGCTTGAGTTCGTTCTGCTCCTCCTTGCTCAATTCCTTCTTCAAGAGCGTTTGTGCCGAAGCCGACATGACGTTCAATGGATTTCTTATTTCGTGTGCCACACCGGCAGTCAATTGTCCCAGCAAGGCAAGGTGTCTGACCCGGAATTCTTCCTGCTCTTTTCTCCGCATTGTCTCGACGGTGAGGTTCCGCTGATAAGCGGTAGCAACTTCGTTTGTGAATATTGTCAGCGCATCAATCATATCGGTCGTGAATTCCTGCCCGGACCTTCGTACCGAGATCGCAAACACTCCGATCAATTCATCGGTCGAAAACAGCGGGAAAAGAAGCCTTACGCCCTTCGATTCCAGGAGTGAACATACCTCTTCACCGATGTACTTTCGCTCAATATCGTAGAACTCGATCCCTCGCTTTACTCTGCGCAGGTATTGAACGAGATAGCAATCGTCACTTAGATCCAGAGAACCCGATCTGTTTTTCCATTCAGTAAATCGCGGCTTGTTAGAGTCACTGTTCCTAATAAAGATCAACACGTTCTGAATGTGGAACTGGCGAAGCAGGAATGTCTCAACACGCCGAAAGAACTCTTCGGCCGGAAGGTAATTCGAGATCATGCGAGAGAATGTAACCATATTGCGCCGGTACTGGTTAAGGTCCTGACTCATGAGATTATCCAGTGTCCTGCGTATTCTCAGTTCGAGAGGCCGGATCAAAAGCACGAGTACGAAAACGAAGAGCGCATTAGCTGCATACGAGCTTATCTTCAGATAATTGAGAAGTCCCTCCGTAACGGCCTGAACGCTGAGAAAATAAACTGCGAGAACGATGGATGAGGCTATTGAATAAGCTATGCCGCCCCTAATCGCGCGCGGCGATTCGAACATCCGGCCGCTCAGGACTGCCGCTGCGAAGAAGCCGCTGACGACGAACGACAGTATCGTGGACGATGTGTAAAAGTACAGCGTTGTCTGAGCGAACCGCTCCACGATGAAGAGAAGTACTGAGAAGAAAAGATAAATCAGACCACCGTAGAGGAAGAGCCGTGCCCGGCGCTTCTGTGTAGTTGTTTTCAGCTCGGTTAATTTCTTGATCATCACCACTGAGCCCCAGAGAAGATATGCGAAGTAGGTCGCCAACAGAGTGATTGACTGAAAGTCCTGACGTATGACTATCCTGTAAAAATAGATGACAGATGAGCCGGAAAGTTGGACGAGTTCGATATGAAAATGAGGGAATGAGAATATCAGAAATGTTACGGGCACCAGGAAGACGGCAAAATAGAAAAGTGTGCTGTCGGCAACTGCGGACACTTTGCGGGGGAAGTGGTACGCGGAGAGGAGGTAGATCGCCGGTATGATGAATATGATCCTGTAGAGTATTTGGGCCGCGAGCGTCGCACCCTCACTATTGCCGCTCGCCAAGATGAATATTTCCGATATGTTCCATAGTGCAAAGCTCAGGACGAACGCAGAGATCCACCGATTGACCGCCGATTTAGGATTTCCGAAGAATACCACGAAAGCTATCGTCACGTTTATGACGAATGCTGCAACGGCAGGAAAGGAGTAGATATTCATTTCAACTCCTACTTTGTGCGGCTTCCTGGCGGCTCAGTCTGAAACCACTAAGACACGAAGACACCAAGGTGATAGTCCGAATGAAATTGGTTCGTGCCTTAGTGACTTGGTGGTTGATGTTCTTTTGACTTGACATCGCTCTTCCCTCGCGTTAACTTAGCAAGTAATCACTCACTTGTCAAGACCAAAATGAAGATGGAAAGAAAGTCGACCGAAATACGCCAGGAAGAAATAAGAAGAGCCTTCCTCGATCTCATCGACCGCGAAGGTCTCCATAATCTATCCACGAGAAAGGTAGCCGACAAGGTCGGCGTCTCGGAAGGCGCTCTCTTCAGGCATTTCAAGTCCAAGCGGGATATCATGCTTTCGATCATAGATGGGGTCGAAGATGTCCTCATGAAATCGCTCCGCGCAGTTGCAACCGAAGATTCTTCCTCCGCTGATCGGCTCTTCAAGTTTCTATGTGTGCATGTCCGGTATCTTATTGAAAACAAGGGCATTACAATGCTGCTCTTTTCCGAAGCTGCGCACTCCAATGATCCGGAGCTCAAGGCCCGCATGCTCAAGATCCTGAATTCTCAGAAGCAGCTCGCTAAGAAGATCATCCAGGACGGCATCGTTGCGGGGGAATGGGATGGTTCGCTGCAGGTAGAAAACGTCGCCACGCTTTACATGGGGATCCCGATTTCCCTGAACATAGAGCTCATCCTGAGTCCATCCGGAGTAAATACTGAAAACTTCTGCAAGAAAATGATGTGCATCCTGGAGCGGGCTTTGAAAAAGTCGGACTAAAAAATTTTGCTTAATCACGTAAGTGATTGATTACTAACTATTAATATCAAGGAGAATCAAGATGTCGAACAAAGAAAGATCGCAGAGCGACAGATTCACAGTACCCGATTGGCTTTTTGAATTTCATGGCCACAAGTGTCCCTATTCCGTAATGGGATATCGGATGGGCGTCGTCGCTTTGCGCGAGCTCGGCAGAGACAAATGCTACGACCATGACATGTTTGTCTTTTCAGAAATGGGGGTAGGTCATCCGCAGGGCTGTATGCAGGACGGAATTCAAGCTTCAACCTCAGCAACGTTTGGAAAAGGGCAGATGCACAAACTCTTTTACGGAAAAGTCGGGGCCACATTCTTTGACCCATCGAAAGGCGCAGTCCGTATTCTCTTTAAGAACGAATCCATGGACAAACTATCCACTCACGAGTTCTTCAAGTTCAGGAAGCAGGGAATAGAACCATCGCAAGTTCCAGCCGAAGTCGCGCAGGGAGTCATCGATATGGTATTGAACGCGACCGATGAGGAACTCTTCAAAGTTGAGCGCGTGCCCGACTTCAAGTTCAAGACAGTTGCAAGCTCGTTCAACAAAGCAAAGTGTGATCTCTGTGGCGAATACGTTTTTGAAAGATACCTGCGCTTGAAGGACGGAAAAAAAGTCTGCATCGCTTGCTCGGAGAGGGAAGCCGAAGAGTCAACTATTCATCTGCCGGACTTACAGATGCGGAGAGGCTCAAGTAGGGAAAATTGAAAATGGATGTCAATAGCAATCTCTTAATGGCAATTCTTTTTTCATTTCTCATTGGGTTGGTGCTCTCGATGTTTGGTCAGGGCGGCGGGTCTGTTTACTCGCCGCTGCTCATTCTCCTTGGTTATTCGGTCTTGATCTCAAGTTCCACGTCGCTCGTACTGAACTTAATAACATCGACCTCCGCTGGTTACATTTTCTACCGACAGAAGAGGGTCGACTGGAGTGGCTACCCGCAAACCGTACTTTCCGCTTGAGATAAAATATGCTTTACTCAATTATTTTCTTAATCATTCTCGCGATTTCGTTCCTCTTTTCAATGCTAGGCCTTGGAGGCGGTATGGTGTACGTGCCGACTCTCAAGTGGGTGGGGTTGCCGCTCAAAGAAGTTGTGATCCCGCTCGCCTTAATCCTCAACGTTGTCACTACTATCTCAGCTCTCGTTGCGTACTCAAAGAGCAAGCTCGTGGATTGGGAGGGAGGTGCGGTCATGGCGGGGACGGCACTTGTCATGGCTCCTCTCGGTGCGTTCCTGTCTCGAGCCTCTTCCGTAAAATTTCTGCTACTGCTGTTTGCGGCGGCCGTGACGGTAGCCGCCGTTCGAATGGTTTTCTTCGCAGCCCATGCTGAACCGGAGGAATTGATGGCAAGAGGCAAACGATTTCTTGTCGGAGGAAGTGCAGGAACAGTTGCCGGTCTCGCGAGCGGAATGTTGGGAGTCGGAGGTGGATTCATAATTTCACCGATTCTGATGTGGATGGGATATAAAACGAAGAAAGCCGCGGGAACGACAGCGTTTGTTGTGATGGTATCTGCCGCATCAGGGTTCGCCGGACACTTAACGGAAGGAAAGCTCGATTGGGGACTCACGGCGATTGCTGTTGCCGCTGCACTTCTCGGCGCTTACGCGGGCGCGCTGTTCATGGCACGTAAGGCAAAGCCGAAGTGGGTCAAGAGCTTCTACGCTCTGGTTCTCTTCGGCATCGCTATAAAACTATTTTTGGAGGTAGTATAGGAATATCCCTGTTGTATCCTGACACTTGTGCGGGAATGTGCGGTCCTCCTCGGTCTCTCTTCCGGCGGCAGTCTCCCCGCGAAGAAGCCGGCCCACGCTAAGGTCAAGCAGGTCTTTACACTTGACCTGTTCGGTATAGTTGCTAAACTCTTTTTCAGTGTGCTTTAGAAAGACCCCTAACCGAATGAAAACATTACTTAAAATCTTCTTCCTATCGTCCGCTCTCATGACGATAGGTAACGTATCGTTCGCACAACAAAAAATATCCTGGAACGGTTATCTGCAGACCAGATTCTCCGACGATTTTCGTTCAAATACAGGCTTCTCCATACGCAGGGCGAAGATGTGGGTAGCCGGCCCGACACCCGTCGACAGCAACTTGTC
>JAKASW010000277.1 GCA_021818875.1 Bacteroidota bacterium | reverse complement strand
CTTCGCGGCATGATTGAGGATTCACACCTCCGCCGTTGGTTATGACCTTGATGTTCTTCTCGACGATGATCGGAAGGATCTGCTGGAAAACCTGAATCAAATCCTTTGCGTAGCCAAGCTTTGGGTCACGAGCCCTCTGCTTCTGAAGGATGGACATAGTTACCTCCGCAAGGTAGTCCATCACCAAATAGTCGACCGGTCCTTTCGTGACCTGCCAGTACGGCGCCTGCGGCAGGTCTCCCCAGTAACCCTGTCCAGATGCAATGCGAATATGATCACGCTGTTTCAAGTTGCGCCTCGCCTCTAATCAGAAATAGAAAACTTGCCGCGTCAATTTAGCAAACCGGTCTAAATTGATAAAGCCCGACGCTTTGAGTATATTACTTCACAAAAATCATGAATTGTTTGTTGTTGTAGAATGAGTCTCCCGCCGCAATTTATTCGTAACTTCTGTATCATCGCGCATATAGATCACGGTAAATCCACACTTGCTGACAGGCTTCTTGAGCGAACCGGGACAATCACGGAGCGCGAGATGGTGGATCAGATACTCGACGATATGCCGCTGGAGCGTGAGCGGGGCATCACGATTAAGAGTCATGCAATCCAGATGAAGTACAGCGCCAAGGATGGAAACAGATACACCCTGAATTTAATCGATACTCCCGGTCACGTGGATTTCTCTTATGAAGTGTCCCGTTCACTCGCCGCATGTGAAGGTGCAATACTGGTCGTCGATGCTTCGCAGGGAGTGGAGGCACAGACAATCAGCAATGTTTACATGGCCGTGGACGCAGGTCTTGAAATCATACCGGTTATAAACAAGATCGATCTTCCGAGCGCGATGATCGACGATGTGAAGCGACAGCTTGTCGACCTTATCGGATGCAAGGAGGACGAGATACTTCTTGCCAGCGCGAAGACAAAGGTCGGGATAGACGATGTCCTCGAATCTGTTGTCAACCGCATACCTTCTCCTTCCGGCGACGTCGATGGACCGTTGCGGGCATTGATCTTTGATGCGAAGTACGATTCCTATCGCGGCGTCGTGACCTACATCAGAATAGTTGATGGGGTTCTCAAGACAAATGATGGCGTTTTGTTCCACAAGACAGGAAAAGCTTTTCTCGCGGAGGAGGTCGGCGTCCTGGAGATGGAGCGCGTACCATCACCCGAGCTTGAAGCAGGAAATGTCGGATATCTGATCGCAGGTGTGAAAGAGCTAACCGAGACGAGAGTTGGCGACACAGTCATGCTCACAACCGATCCTGCACGTGAGCCGCTGCCGGGTTATCAAGAGGTCAAGTCAATGGTATTCAGCGGACTTTACCCGGCGCAGAGTGAACATTTCGAGGAATTGAGAGACGCCCTTGCAAAATACAAACTGAACGACGCTGCCTTCCTATATGAACCGGAGACATCTACAGCACTCGGGTTTGGATTCAGATGCGGTTTCCTCGGGCTCCTCCACATGGAGATAGTACAGGAAAGACTCGAGAGGGAATTCAACCAGACAATCATAACCACTGTCCCGAACGTCGAGTACAAAGTCGTGAAGTCCTCCGGCAAAGTCGTTCTGGTCGACAATCCGGCGGAGATGCCCTCTCCTGCTGAGATGGATCACATAGAGGAGCCGTATGTGACGGCTCAGATAATCTGTCCATCGGAATTCATCGGTAACGTAATGAAGCTGTGTATGGACAGAAGAGGGGTTTACAAGAATACCACGTACATCGATCCGAAGCGTGCCGACATCAGATTTGAACTTCCCCTCGCCGAGATTGTCTTTGACTTCTTCGATAGATTGAAGTCTTTGACGCGCGGCTACGCATCATTCGACTACGAGTACCTGGACAATCGTGAATCCGATCTTGTCAAGCTAGACATTCTCCTCAACGGAGACGTCGTGGACGCACTTTCATCGGTGGTCCACCGCGATAAAGCGTACGATTGGGGAAGAAAATTGAGTGCGAGACTGCGAAAGCTGATACCGAAACAGCTATTCGAGGTCATCATCCAGGCAGCAATCGGAAGCAAGGTAATCGCACGCGAAAGTATTTCGCCGATACGAAAGAATGTGCTGGCAAAATGTTACGGCGGGGACATCAGCAGAAAAAGGAAGCTTCTCGAGAAACAGAAAGAAGGAAAGAAACGCATGAAGCAGATTGGAAGGGTTGAAGTGCCGCAGGAAGCGTTTCTCGCCGTCCTTTCATTGAACGACGAGGAATAGAGAAGGAACCTTATTGTACATGACTGGAAAAAGATGGTACAATAGAGAAGGAACCTTATTGTACATGACTGGAAAAAGATGGTACAATAGAAAGCGAACCTTATTGTATATGACTGGGAAAAGATGGTACAATAGAAAGCGAACCTATTGCACATGACTGGAAAAAGATGCTGCAATAAAATGTCATTTATCTTGTACACGAATAGAATTATCAGGCAACCATTGGAGAAAGAGAATTGGCGCAACCTACAGTAGCCAGAACGTCAGGTCAAACGACTAAGGCTAAAGCGAAACCCCCGAAGAAAAGAAGGTTCAGAGATTCATTCGAAGGACTGCTGTTCGCCGTCATCGCGGCACTTCTTCTCAAGCAATTCGTCGTCGAGGCATACAGGATTCCCACAGGGTCAATGGAAAATACGCTGCTCGTAGGGGATTTCTTGCTGGTGAATAAGTTCATATACGGAGCAAAGAGCCCGCAGTATATCCCATTCACGGACATTAAGATTCCATACTTCTCTCTCCCGCCGTTGCGTCATCCGCACACGGGAGATGTCGTGGTATTTGAATGGCCTGGAGATCGAGACGAGGTCCATGCGCCGGAGCCGACAAACTATATCAAGCGATGCATCGGTACGCCTAGAGACACTGTGCAGGTTATCAACCGCGTGGTATATCTGAACGGCAAAATCCTGCCTTTCCCCGCCGGAGTGAAGTTTGATACATATAACATCATGCCTAAAGGATATCCGAATCCACAAATCTTTCCCGAAGGATCAGGATGGAACGAGGACAACTACGGCCCGATTGTAGTGCCATGGAAAGGAGAAGTGATCCACCTTTCCTCGAAGGATTACCTTGACTGGAAGATTTTTATCGAGCGCGAGGGTAACTCTTGCGACCTAAGTAACAACGTGGTCTACGTCAACGACAAACCGACGACCGAATACACAGTCGAGCACAATTATTATTTCATGATGGGTGACAACCGTGAGAACAGCCTCGATAGCCGCTTCTGGGGATTCGTGCCCTTCCAGAACATCGTGGGTGAAGCGATGATCGTGTACTGGTCATGGAACCCTGCTATTCCGATGTATGATATCTTCGCCAAACTTGGCAGCGTAAGGTGGGGAAGAATTGGGATGCTGATACATTGATTCAGAGAGCTATGGTACAACGAAAGACACGTAATGTGCCCACTTGGAAACATTCTCCAGGATATGAAAACGAGTTCTATAATAATCTCGTACCTTCGGTGTCTATGATCCACGGCGACAATTTTGCCAAAGTCCGAAGGACCGTGATTATCTTGGGGAGACCAGTCAAACCAATGCGAGCCCTGAATGGGTGACATTGGGACATCAGGGAGCGTAGCGTGCTGAGACAAATCAGGAGTTATTGGGTACCGTTAGTCATAGCCCTAATGATTACAACCTTCGTGGTACAGGGATACGGCGTAGAATCTGGCTCGATGGAAAACACAGTGATGACGGGAGATTATGTATTTGCGAACAAGTTCATCTACGGATCGAAGACACCGCACTACATTCCCTTCACGAATGTTAGAATTCCCATCCTGCAATTGCCGCCGATTCGTAATCCCCAACGAGGCGACATTGTGGTCTTCGATTGGCCCGGGAATCGAGATGAAGTTCACCCGTCGAAACCATGGAACTATTTCAAGCGGTGCGTCGGTATACCGGGAGACACAATTGCTATCGTAAACCGGGTGCTTTATGTGAACGGGAAATATGTGCCTTATCCGCAAGATGGGAAGTTCGAGCCTTTCCCACTTTTTCCCAAAGGATATCCTAGCGCTGCAATCTTTCCTGAAGGTTCTTCCTTCAATGAGGATAATTACGGGCCGGTTGTGGTGCCTAAGAAAGGTGACGTCATCCGCTTGAGTGCTGATGATTTCCTCGCATGGAAAATCTTCACCGAACGAGAAGGACATCAGTGCAACCTGGTAGGTAACACGGTTTACCTCGATGGCGAAGCGACGATCGTTTACTGGTCGTGGAATCCGAAAATTCCCATTTACGATTTGCCCGACAGACTCGCCAGCATAAAATGGAATCGAATCGGGTTAATCCTTCATTAGGGATTTACGTCCACATCCCGTTTTGCGAGAGGAAGTGTTTCTATTGCGATTTTTATTCAATCGAGAATCACTCTCGGCGTGACGAGTTTACTGCCTCGCTTATCAAGGAAATAGGACTATTCTCAGATCGCCATCCACAGTTTCAGGCGGATACAATATTCTTTGGAGGCGGCACCCCTTCCCTTCTTAAACCTCGAGAGGTCGAGCGGATTTTGAAAGCGCTTCACGAAGCGTTTGATATCACCGGACAGGTTGAATTTACAATGGAATGTAACCCCGGCACCGTGGACACTGCTTACCTTTCAGAGTACCGACAGTTGGGAGTCAACCGGATCAGTTTCGGCGTGCAATCTTTCTTTGATGACGAGCTGAAATTCCTGCAGCGAATACATACATCGAAAGAAGCTGTGGAGGCATTCGAGAAAGCCCGAAAGGGTGGATTTGAAGACATCAACATCGATTTGATGTACGCCCTTCCGGGTCAACTCGCCGAGCGGCATATCACGAACCTCGGAAGGGCAATCCTTTTGCATCCGACGCACCTTTCTGTTTACGCACTTATCGTCGAATCTGGTACGCCCCTCTTCAAAGCTGTTGAGAAAAGAGAGATAACACCTGCAGACGATGAGACGGAAGCAGCAATGTACGAAGCGACAATGAACTTCCTTGTCGGGTCAGGATACAACCATTACGAAGTCTCAAATTACTCCTTGCAAGGTCGCGAATGCCGGCATAATCTGAAATACTGGAACAGTGAGGATTACATTGGCTTCGGTCCAAGTGCGCACTCGCACCTTCAAAATAACCGATGGTGGAACGTGTCCAGCTTGAGAGAGTATTTGGGCCTGCTGGATGATGGTACAATGCCGGTGGCTTCAACGGAAGCTCTGACGCGCGAGCAAATGCTGGATGAATTCCTCTTCCTTCAACTCCGGCAAGGGAAGTTAGATTTGGATAGACTTCGTGCCGAGTTTAGTTTCGATCCGGATCAAGAGTTCATCTCGCACGCAATCGACTCGGGACATTTTGAGAGAGCAGAGGGAGTACTTCGTCTTACAAACAAGGGGTTTACAGTCTGCGATGAGATTGCCAAAGAAATGCTACGCTAACATCAACTTCTTTTGTTGT
>JAKASW010000276.1 GCA_021818875.1 Bacteroidota bacterium | reverse complement strand
TGGCGCAACGGGCAAGATGGTCGAAGCTGCACTTGACAAAGGAGAAATCCTTCGGACACATTTGCTTCGACCAACATGGCACTTTGTTTCCGCCGATGATATTTACTGGATGCTTGAGCTTTCGAGGCCGCAAATCATTGCATCGATGAAGTTCAGAGAGAAGTGGCTGGGGCTTACTAAAGCTATTCTCGCCAAAAGTAATCGCGTGATCGAAGAGGCATTGAGTTCCGATAGACATCTGACTCGCGAAGAACTAATAGCGGAGCTCAACAAAGCGAAGATACGCACCGACGAATATCGTTCAGGCCATCTCCTGATGCGGGCGGAGCTGGACGGGATTATTTGCAGCGGAAAAGTCAGAGGCAACAAACTCAACGAGACTACCGACTCGTCGGGTCGTAGACAAACTTATGCGCTTCTTGAAAAAAGAGTTCCAAATAGGAGAGCTTTAAGCAGGGAAGAGTCGCTGAAAAAACTCGCTCAAAGATATTTTTCCAGCCGTGGTCCTGCAACGGTGAAAGATTTCGTCTGGTGGTCCGGTTTGTCGATGGCTGATGCGAGGAATGCGCTGGAAATGATTAGACCGAATTTCGTTTCAGAGGTCGTCGATGGAAACACGTTTTGGTTTCCCAATTCGTTTACAGATCCACCAAAACAGAGCTCTGTTCTTTTGCTTCCAGCATTCGATGAATTCCTCATCGCTTACAAAGATAGGAGCGCTGCTATCCACCATGGCGTCAAGAAAAAATTAGTTTCGGAGAATGGAGTATTCAGGTCGACGATCGTCGTCGATGGCCGCGTAACCGGGCTGTGGAAACGTACCGTGGAGAAGGATAGTCTGGTGGTTGAAACTAAATTTTTCCGAGAGCATACCAAAAATGAGAAGCGAGAAATTCAACGAGCCGTGGAACGATTCGCACGGTTCCGGGGATTTGAAAAGATCGACTGTAAGATTTGAGAAAGCCTTTTCGATTCGTTTCATGCGAAAAGTGTATAAGTAATCCCGCCTTTTGTATAACACCCTCCCAGGATTGCGCTGTTATATTACTGACGAAAATAATGATTCGTTCCTAAAGTCAATTGGATATGAAGAGGACAAAAAATGCAAAAGCGTAAATTAGGAAAGAGCGGATTGGAAGTCTCGGCGCTCGGACTCGGCTGCATGGGAATGAGCTTCGCTTATGGCCCGGCTCCGGACAGAAAAGAAATGATTATTCTCATACGCAAAGCCGTAGAACGCGGCATAACATTCTTCGACACTGCAGAAGCGTACGGGCCCTTTGTAAATGAGGAACTCGTAGGTGAAGCACTCGCGCCATTCTGCGGCCAAGTGGTAATTGCCACCAAATTCGGCTTCAAGATTGGCCCCGATGGCAAGCAGCTGGGTCAGGACAGTCGCCCAGAGCATATAAAGGAAGTCGCCGAAGCCTCGCTGAGACGGCTCAAGGTGAATGCAATAGATTTGTTCTACCAGCATCGCGTTGACACAAGTGTGCCTATTGAAGATGTGGCGGGAGCCGTGAAGGAATTGATTCAGGAAGGTAAGGTGAAGCATTTCGGGATGTCCGAGGCAGGAGTCAAAACCATCCGCCGAGCCCACGCCGTTCAACCGGTCACGGCACTTCAAAGCGAATACTCACTATGGTGGAGAAAGCCTGAAGAAGAGATAATCCCGACGCTTGAAGAACTCGGCATCGGTTTCGTTCCGTTCAGTCCTCTTGGGAAAGGCTTTCTAACAGGAAAGATAGACGAGAAGACAAAGTTCGACAAATCGGACTTTCGTAACATTGTACCACGCTTTATGCCCGAGAACAGAAAAGCAAACCAGGCTCTTGTAGATTTGCTCGCCGGAATCGGAAAGAGGAAGAAAGCGACTTCCGCGCAGGTTGCCCTCGCGTGGCTTCTCGCACAAAAGCCGTGGATAGTTCCAATTCCTGGAACGACAAAGGTGAACCGTCTGGAAGAGAACATCGGCTCCGTCAAAGTAGAACTCACTTCAGAAGATCTGCGTCAAATTGAAGATGCGGCTTCAAAGATTACGGTTCAGGGAGCGCGGTACCCCGAAGAGTTGGAGCGGAGAACAGGTCTATAATCAACATGGATATAAAGGAAGGTTTAAAATGAAAGCAGCTATGATGTATGGCGCTGGCGACGTTCGTATCGAGAAAGTCCCTGACGCCCGAATAATTGAACGAACCGACGCGCTAATCTCTATCACTCGCGCATGTATCTGCGGCAGCGACCTCTGGCCGTACAAGAAGATGGAACATAACGGCGCAGGTCGCAGCATGGGACACGAGCTGATCGGAGTCGTCGAAGCTGTCGGCGCCGACGTCCGCAAGGTTAAGAAAGGCGACCTCGTTGTCGCGCCGTTCGCGTTCTCAGACGGTACATGCGTTTTCTGCCGCGCAGGATTACACACCTCATGCGTTCACGGAGGATTCTTTGGCATGAATGATGTCGGCGGAGCACAAGCAGAAGCCGTGCGCGTCCCACAGGCAGACGGAACCCTTGTTGTATTGCCAGTTGAAAAAGATGACCAGCTTATGCCTTCCCTTCTCACTCTCTCCGATGTAATGGGGACAGGTCACCATGCTGCGGTAAGCGCGAAGGTCGGTCCAGGCAAAACTGCCGCAGTCGTCGGCGATGGAGCCGTTGGACTCTGCGGAGTAATTGCCGCCCGTCGGCTCGGTGCCGAGCAGATCATTATGCTTGGACGTCATCCGGATCGGATCGCCCTCGCAAGGAAGTTCGGTGCAACCGACATCGTAAGCGAACGAGGAGATGAAGCGGTCGAGCATGTTCGCAAACTGACACACGGCCTTGGTGTCGACTCTGCCCTCGAGTGTGTCGGTCTCGAACAGTCGACGCTGACGGCACTAAGCATTGTCCGTCCGGGCGGTGCAGTCGGCCGCGTCGGCGTTCCCCAGGAAGCATCTATTCCTGCAACTCAGCCGACATTTTACAACAACGTCACCATAGCCGGCGGTCCTGCACCAGTCCGCGCTTATATCGGAGAGCTTCTGCCGGACGTTCTCGAAGGAACAATCGAACCGGGTCGCGTGTTCGATCAGGTCACGAATATCGATGGAATCCCCGATGGCTATCGTGCGATGGACGAGCGCAAGGCTATTAAAGTCATGATCAAATTCTAAAAGGGAAAGAAGAAAGATTATGCAAAATGTTATTTTGAACAACGGCATAGAAATGCCCATTCTTGGTTTCGGAGTTTTTCAGGTACCCGATGCCAAAGAATGCGAAAGAAGTGTCATCGATGCGATCCGCGCAGGTTACCGGCTGATCGATACCGCAGCTTCCTATATGAATGAAGAAGCTGTTGGCAGGGCAATCAAAAGGAGCGGCGTGGCAAGGGATGAACTGTTTGTTACCACCAAGCTTTGGGTTCAGGATGCCGGATATGAAAACACAAAGAAGGCTTTTGAGAAATCGCTTAAGAGACTGCAATTAGATTACCTCGACCTTTATCTGATCCACCAACCTTTTGGAGATGTCTATGGCTCGTGGCGGGCAATGGAGGAGCTGTACCAGGAAGGAACGACAAGGGCAATCGGTGTCAGCAACTTCCAGCCTGATCGCGTAATGGATCTAATAATCAACAACAAAGTAGTTCCGGCAGTGAACCAGATTGAGACACACCCTTTCAACCAGCAAATTCAGACTCAACAGTTCTTGCAGGAGAACAAAGTTCAAATAGAATCGTGGGGACCATTCGCGGAAGGCAAGAACAACATCTTCAAAAACGAAGTACTCGCTTCCATTGCCGCGCATCATAAGAAATCAATTGCCCAGGTAATCCTGCGGTGGCTGACTCAGAGAGGCGTAGTCGTCATACCAAAATCAGTTCATAAGGAAAGGATCATCGAGAACTTCGACATACACAACTTTGAGCTAAGCTCCGAAGATATGAACGCTATTTCTACGTTGGACACGAAAAGCAGCGTTTTCTTCGACCATAGCGATCCTGAAATCGTGAAATGGATCGGAACAAGGAAACTCGATATCTAAGTCACTCAACTATTATTTAAACAGAAAGACAACATTGTGAAAGAATCAGGAGAATAGACCCATGGAAATAAAGAGAAATGGCACGCAACCTTCCGGCAAAGGTCTGGAAGAATACTTCACCGGCACCGTCCGTATCGACCCATTATTCGAAGCGCCGGCGCCGGCGCGAGTCCGTTGTGCCAGTGTGACATTTGAGCCAGGCGCTCACACGGCGTGGCACACTCACCAGCTCGGTCAAACTCTGATTGTGACGTCCGGGTTTGGATGGGTGCAAAGTGAAGGCGAGCCGAAACGCGAGATTAGGCCTGGTGATGTAGTTTGGTGTCCGCCGAACCAGAGGCACTGGCACGGCGCGACTTCGACGACGGCTATGACTCACATTGCCATCCAGGAAGCACTTGATGGAAATGCAGTTGCATGGATGGAAAAAGTCAACGATGCACAATACCAGGCATCAACCAAGGCTAGTTAACAGCCATCAATATTTCAGCGCCCGAATTGAAGAAGAGAAACTAATTTCGTAAGGTTATTCCGTATGACACACTTCAAAACAATCGGTGAATTAGACCAGGCAGAAGGTTTTGCGCCGCCGGAAAATCCATTGTTCAGCCTGAACCTCCTGGATGGTCCTTCTCCATTGAAAAGGAACCTGGAGTTCAGCTGTAATTGCTATATCGTCTGCTTCAAGAAGGTCAAGGCGGGCGAACTGCTGTATGGCAAGACGAGATACGACCACGACAGGGGTCTCATGTTCTTCACGAGACCGGGACAGGTAATTACCGCCCGTGGTCTTCAGCTTGCGGAAAAAGGATTTGTCCTGCACTTCGACGAAGAGTTTCTGATGGGGCATTCTCTTTTCTCAGAAATCAAGAAATACAATTTCTTCGATTACGAAATTCACGAGGCGCTCCACCTTTCACCCAGGGAAAAGGAAATTATGTGGTCCCTATATCATAAAATGGAAACAGAGTACCACGATAACCCTGACGAGTTCAGCAAGTCCATAATTCTCTCGCACCTCGACTCCATGTTGAAGTATGCGCAGCGGTTTTACAGGAGACAGTTCATCGACAGAAAGCAATTATCAGGTAAAACGATTACGAGGTTCAACGAGAGTCTGGGTGATTACTTTGGAAAGAAGGGAAAAGGAGAGAATGGCCTGCCTACCGTGGGGTACATGTCATCGCAGCTTCATCTCTCGCCAAAGTACCTGAGCGATTTGTTGAAGCAGGAAACCGGCAAGACTGCGCTGGAATTAATTCACCTCTACGTGATTTCCGAAGCCAAGAATATGCTTGTTGAGGGTAATCGAAGCATTTCTGAAATTGCGTACCAGCTTGGCTTTGAAAACCCGCCATACTTTTCCCGGCTATTCAAGAAAGAAGTTGGATTGAGTCCGAAAGAATTCAAAAGTCAGCTTCTGAATTAATTCTGTGCCCGGT